>JBHLLI010000064.1:0-23307 GCA_048885765.1 Candidatus Hermodarchaeota archaeon | reverse complement strand
ATCTACAGCAGGAGGTATCACTCTATATTATTATAAAAAAAGTCCAGAACAGTTTAAGGCAAAATTAAGTCGAGGGAAAGAAAAAATAAAAGAAAGTACCTCAAAAATGAAACAAAAACTGAAAAATGGATTAGAAAAATCAAAAGAACAAGTTAAAAAAAGTAAAGATAGAATTAAACAGAAGACTCCAAGAAAAGAATAAGATAGCTTGAACTAGGGAGAGAATTTGTCTCTTTCAGCCCTTTTTGCTTCTTCATACATTTCTTTTTCCCATTTAAAAGCCTTTTTTTCCTCCTCAAATTTTTGTTTATCCTTCTGAAACTTTTTTATTTGTTCTTCAAGTTCTAATTTCTTTTGTCTAAAATCTTCCTTTTCCTCTTCGAATTTTAACTTTTCTTCATTAAATTTATTAATATCTATCAGTTCTAATTTTTCTTGTTGATTTATAGCTCTTTCTTCTATTATATCTTCAAAAGATTCTGCTTTTCTTACTTTGTTATTTAACTTTTCTTGTACGATTTTTATAAAATTTTCTTCTGTTTTCTGTATATGAATTAAATTAGCTTCTGTAGCTAATTCAATAATAATTTCTGCAATTTTAATTGCCTCAGCATATTTTTCTTGCGTATAATAATCATGCCTTTTTCTCTTTAGTTGTTCGATCTGCTCATTAAGAGGTTTTTTAGAGCCAATCTTAGCTTTGATCTGCTCAATAAACCCTTTTTCTTCATTTACTATAAGATTCATACCATTAACTTTAGCAATATTAATAATCTTTTTAGATATTTCAATTGCTTCAGCATTTTCTCCACTATCTAAGTAATTCTGCTTGAAATTATGTAATTCTTCAATCTTTTTCTTGACTTCACTAATTGCAATTTCTTTCTTTCTCGCTTTCTTTTCTTCTTCTGTTGATTCACTTTTGATTAATTCTTTTCTTATTTTTTCTTCAGTCGCTAAGGTTTTTGCCTTGCTAATGTTATCTATTTTATCCAACATTGAAAGTATACTTTTTTTTTCCGATTCTTGATGAATTTTATTGTGTTCAGGTTCTGGATTATCAGATCCTGTTTTCTTTTCCTTTTTATCCTTTCTCTTTTCTTTCTTTAAATCAAAACTCACGGCTTCTCAACAATCTATTTATTTCTTGATTTATCCTAGAGAAATAATTTGAATAAAAAATTTTGTTATACGATAATCCTAATAAGTCCAGAGTTTCATCATTCTCCTTCAAGCTAGTTTGAAAAAGAATTAAATAAGAAAATATAATTCTTATAATGTAAAATAAATTATTTTTGAGTTAGTATTATGAGAAATCTTCGAAGGAAATCAATTGTTTTTGGAATATGTTTAGCAATAATTACCATTTCTGGATTATTTATAACTCTAAATGCATTTCAAATAATTAATCAACAAGCTATAATAGAAGAGCAGAAAATAATTATTGATGAGAATAGACAATGGGCAGAAAAAATTACGTTTTGGGAAGTAACTGGAGGATTAGGAGAAGAAATTATTGAAGGTGAAAAGTTGTATTATGATGCTTTAGCAAAATACTCCACGGCACTACAAGCACAATACTTGGCAGTATTTTTGATAATACTACTCAGTTTAATTATTTTAACCACGATAGGAAGTCTAATCATTAAAATATTCTAGTTCTTTGCCTTATTATATAAATCAAATTATTTTGACTAATACTTCGATTTCTAACGACTAATATATATAATTCTTGATTATACTACTGTATTCAATTAAAGGCATTTTTAAGTGAATCAAATGAGATCTAGTTTTCTTAAAGATAATAAGAAAAAGTTCATCATTTTAGCACTCCTCATCATTGTTCCATCAACTGTAGGTATTATTTTTGCTATAAATATCATTTCCTCTAGTAACTTACAACCTCCGATTGTAATTGAATCTAATGCAGATTTTGTTTCTTATGAGTTCCCAGGAAATGGAACAATAGAAAGTCCATACATAATAGAAAATTACAGAATTGGTGGGACAGGTAGTTCTTCTATAGGAATCCGTGTTTCGAATACAAATTCTTATTTTATCATTAGAAATTGTTTTGTCAGAGTGGGCTATATTGGAATAAACCTCATGGATGTATCTGCAGGTACTGCATGGATTATTAATAATACTTGTATATCTTACACTGGAGATGGTGGTGGAATTGGTATAGGTAATACATTAAATTGTACTATCATAGGTAATACCTGTACTAATTTTATGCAAGGTATTCATCTAAACTATGCTTCTTACTGTTTAATTAAATTGAATATAATTGAAAACAATAATTATCAGGGAATTAATATTCGGTATTCCAGTCACAATGTAATTGTCAACAATAATGTAAAAATGAATCCACAACATGGAATTGCGCTTGTAGGGAACGCTAATTGGAATAAAATATATAATAATATTCTAATCGATAATGCCTACGAGGAAAATTATAATGTTGACGGGAGGTTAACAGGTCCAATTGATAGCCAAGCATTTGATGAAGGTAATAATAACCTCTGGCATGATGATGTAAAAAAGCAAGGGAATTATTGGTCAGATTATTTAGGAATCGGAAATTATTCAATAGATGGCCCAGCAGGAACAGAAGATATATATCCGTTTGATGTTAATTGAGTTATTTATCATTTTCATTTTAATTTATTAAACAATTTGTTATAATAGTCCTTTACGCAAGACTTTTATTAAAATTCTATAACTTCTGAAGGATAAAAACGTTCTATTTCTTGATCTTAGGGGGTGAATTAATGCATTTTATTAATTAAAACTGAGATTTTTAATAATAGAATTCATACTTTTGATAATTTGTTTATAATGGGTAATTTTTTATTGTTTGTTTTGTTATTTAAACAAAAGTTTATTTAAATAAATGGTAAAAACATTCATTTAAGATTTTAAAAGTTCTAGTAAACATGATTCTCTCATTTCCAAATATGGGGCCTAATTGGGTAGCATTTAAAACTTTATTTGAACATTTGGATCCATCGATAAAAGTTGTTATTCCGGATCCGACAAACCGAGAAGCTATTAAAATTGGAGTAAAATACAGCCCAGAATTTGTCTGTTTCCCATTTAAGGCAACATTAGGGGATTTTGTGAACGCAATAAAAAAGGGTGCAGATACTTTAGTTATGGCTATCGATTGCGGACCTTGTAGGTTCGGTTTTTATCATGCAGTTCAAGAACGCCTATTACACGATATGGGCTATAAAAATGTGAGAGTTATTCCGTTAGATCAAGCAGACTTACTTGAATTCCACTGGGTTAAAACCTTACAAGAAGTAAGTGGTAAGAGTGGTCTTTTTTCTTATCCTCGATTCGTGAAAGCTGTAATTATTTTCCTAAAGAAAGCAAAACTATTGCATGATATCCAGACCGCTGAAGGATTATTCCGAGCATATGAGAGAAATCAGGGAGACACTACTGATGTATTTAATAATGTGTTAAATAAACTTGATCAAGCTAATACACTAAAAGAACTACGAAATTTTAAGAACATAATTAAGGAAGACTTTAACAAAATTGATGTTGATAATTCAAGAGTTCCCCTGAAGGTTATGCTATCTGGTGAAATCCATATAAGTTTAGAGCCATATGTCAATGTGGATATAAGACGTAAACTTGGAGAGATGGGAATTGAAATTCACCAATTTCTTAGTTTATATGATTGGATTGTACATAAGTTTCATTTGAATTATCATAGAAAATGGTTAGAGCATTTGGCACAACCATATATGCCTATGGATATTGGAGGAGAAGCAGTCTGGGTTATTGGGAGTTATATCAATAGTGCTAACTCAGGATTCGATGGTTTTGTACATGAATATCCATTTACATGTATGCCCGAAGTGACCGCAAGAACGATAATCACTAATAAATTAAAAAAACAATACGATTTGCCCATTATTTATTTTTCATTTGATGAGCATTCAGGTACAGAAGGAATGCGTACAAGGCTCGAAGCTTTTGTTGATCTAATGGAATCAAGGCGTAAGCATAAATTGGAAATTGAGAATACTTCCCTTGAAGAACAAAAAAAAAATTTTTATAGATCTAATGGTTCTCATTTTTTTCAAGAATGTGTTCAATTAATTCAATCATAATATAGGTGAAGAAAAATAGTACAAGTTTCTGATACGACTGTTAAAGAAGATGGAAAGTTAGATGCTTTTCTTGGAATAGACATAGGTAGTGTTACATGTAAATTTATTTTAATGAACATGGATGGAAGCGTCCTTGCTAGTGTATTTTTAAGAAATCGAGGTTCTCCTATTGAATCCGCTAAAGCTGGTATGGAAGATTTAAGAAAAAAAATTGAAGCTAGTGAAGAATTACAACAATACGAAATAAGGTGTTGTGGGACTACTGGTTCCGCAAGGTATTTAACAAAAGCCATAGTAGGTGGAGATCTTGCTAAAACGGAAATAATTGCCCACGCAGTTGCTACACAGTCCATGTATCCAGATGTTAGTACAATATTAGAAATTGGAGGTCAAGATTCCAAAATAATTATTTTACGAGATGGGATTATTGTTGATTTTGCAATGAATTCTGTATGTGCTGCTGGAACAGGGTCCTTTCTTGATCATCAAGCTTCACGACTAGGAATTCCGATTGAACAGTTTGGAGATTATGCAGTAAAATCTAAAAATCCTGTTAGTATTGCAGGGAGATGTACTGTATTTGCAGAGTCAGATATGATTCATAAGCAAAATGCAGGATACACTAAGGAGGATATAATCGCGGGGCTATGTGAAAGTCTGGTGCGTAATTACATGAACAATTTATCAAAAGGCAAAGAATTAAATGAACCTGTAGTCTTTCAAGGAGGAGTGTCATATAATAAAGGTATCGTTCAAGCTTTTGAAAAATATTTGGGCTGTAAAGTTATTGTCCCAAAATATAATGTTTTGATGGGGGCTTTAGGAATGGCAATCCTCGTCAGAGATTATTATTTAGATCACGAAAAAGAGACATTATTCCGAGGACTTCATGTTGGTGATTTAGAGTTTATAACATCCACTTTTCATTGCGGAGATTGTCCAAATAATTGCGAAATTGTCCAAGTTAAAATGCCTCAAGATGAAAATAAAGTTATTGCCCGTTGGGGTAGTAGATGTGGAAAATGGGAGGTTTTTTAATAAAATGAGCGAGTTTCTAAAACAATTAAGGGAACTAGGAGAGGAATTCCTTGAGACTATTAAACATAAGATTAAATTAAGTACGATCTTTGATATATATACAGAAAAGGTAATCCCCTCATTTGTTAATGAGAAAGATTTAAAAGAATATTATGAAAAAAGAATGGAAGAAGTTAACGATTTTATAGATAAATTATAATAAGAGGTAATAAAAGAATGAGTGAAAGTATGGGAACAGAGGTAGAGAAGGAAGAAGGAGATAAATTAAATCCAAAACTTATAGCTTTTGATATGCTTTATGCCGGTGTAAAGGGATTAAGTGGATTATTCTTTAAAGCATTCATGGATTTGAAAATTGATGGAAAAGATAATATCCCCTTCAGAGGAAAAGCTATTTTAACAACTATTACACCAAACATCATCCGAGATATGTTGATTATTGCGCAGGTTTCAGGTAGAAAAATTCATTTTATGCTGGATCCTAAGCTAATGAAACATCAAGTAATGGGGCCTATTTTAAAAAGCCTTGGGATGATTCGAGGGACTGAAAGTAAAGAAGATACTGAACCTATTGAGAAAGTTTTTGAAATTTTGAATGAAAAAGGTGATCTTGTCGGCATGACACCTGAATCCAGACATGATCGTGAAGTACAGGTGAAATCAATGGCAGCAATAATAAAGTTTGCAATTGCGGGAGATGCTCCAATTATTCCAATTGCTATCACAACGCACAAGACAAAGATATTAAACATGTTTAGTGGCGATGGGATAAAAGTAAAGGTTGGAAATCCTTTACATGTCGAAAAAAGGTTAAATCGGGAGAAGCATCGAGCAGAACGTTATGAGCTTGCTGAAGATATAATAAATATTATTGACTCTCTTAAAGAAATACCGGAAGAAGAAGAATAATTTTAATCAATTTTTTATAGATTTTTTTTGAAATTATTGATAGAGTTTATACTATTATTCTAAAGTTTATTAGTAAGAAGAATAATAGGACTACTGTCAAAAATATTCCATCATTCCATTTTATCACTTTTTTCTTTGAAATCCAATTAAAATAGAGGATTAAGATTAATAGAATTAACCAATTCCAAAATATTATCAATGAAAGGTCAAAATTCACTAAAATTATAGCACTAATACCGAATGTTAAGGTTAAATTCCAAAAAATTTTCCCAATCATCCCTCCTAAACCAATTTCAATACTTCTTTTTTTCACAGATTTGATAACCAAAGTTAATTCTTCTACATTTGTCACAAAAGCAATAATCACAATTCCAAAGAATGTTTCCGGAATATTTGTGAGTAACAAAATTTGCTCTGTAGAAAAAATTAATAATTCTCCCCCCAAAAATATGAAAACAAAGCTTAAGGCAGTTAAGATTATTTTTCGAAATTTTGGTTTTGCCTTTAATTCTCCATTATCAATTCCTTCCTCAGTTTCTTCCCTGAGGTGTTTAATATTTATAAGAAAATATAGAAAATAAATAAAAATAACAACTAACCCAACTATTAAAAATCCAAAGTGAGTTAAAGACCCAATTAAAATCAACAAAACGCAGATATATAATAATGAGAAGTAAAATTGTGGGAGAGATTTAAAACTGACTTTGTAAAAAAAAGCTGGTACAGCAAAACTTATGGTTAATGCAATTATTGAATTTCCTATTACATTTCCGACTGAGATATAAAATAATCCACTTAATGCTGCAATAATAGAAGCAATCGACTCTTCTGGATCTATTCCAATAATTAATGCTCCAAGTATAAAAGGAGACACTCCATATATTAAGCATACATCTTTTAAATTGTCTAAAAAGACATCTGCTGCAAAAAAAATAACCAAATAGCCGATAATAAAGAGTGGGATCCAAAGGACGAGTTCTATCATTTTATTTTATTATGATTTTTCATTCCAATGCACAAAAATCTGGAATTTGAATTCTTTCCCTTTATATTCGCCATCACTTATAGCAGAGAATTCAAATCCATTGTTCTCATGCCAATAAATTGAGGCTTTATTGAATAATGGCTTTTCTACAATAAAAGCGACAATTGGAGTTTGAATTTCTAGTAATACGTTTTGAAAAATAGCGGTAGCAATTCCTTTGCGTTTATATTCAGGTAATATACTTATTTGATCTAAATAGGCAAATTCTGTATCATTATTTAGAAGTAAATCTTTTGTTTTATCATTTTCAAAAGAGAGATTACCTATTACATCCCGTACTTTTACAATCTCATATTTGTTAGTATGTATGCTTGCAAAACCAAGAATTTTTCCATCATTATCTTTTGCAACATAAATATCAACATTAGGATCTTCTATTAATTCTC
Source organism: Candidatus Hermodarchaeota archaeon (assembly GCA_048885765.1). GTDB lineage: Archaea > Asgardarchaeota > Lokiarchaeia > Sigyniarchaeales > SOKP01 > Loki-b32. The sequence goes on along the minus strand of JBHLLI010000064.1, from coordinate 15,799 downwards.
TGTAATATTCTTTATCTACTTCTTTACGCAAAAAGCCGTCTTCTTCTAATTTTTTTCTTTGTACTTGAGAGATTTCATCAACATCTCTTATTTCAATCAAATTTTGCTTAAGGTTGTTAAAAATACCATCGGTATCCTTTAAACTAGCAATTTTAACAGTAGACTTCAAAATTTCTCATTAAATTGATAATTTTATAAATTATTAAAATTATTACATTAATATTTCTTCTCTTTTTTAACGTAATATGCATCTAGTATAAATTTATGAACTATTATTTTTTTGATGTATATTAAAAAAGAATTTTATAATTTAAAAACTAAAAAATAAGGGAAATGAAAGAAAGTCAATCTGAATCAGTAAAGAATGTACTTATAAGATGTCCTGAATGTCAAACACAAAAATATCTAAAAGTTCCTTCAAAATTATTAGAGGAAAGTGAAAATGTAGTAACAATTAGCATTCCTACTGGAATGATCTGCGAACATCACTTCCAAGCATATGTTGATCATTCAACTGCAGTTAGAGGATATCAGATAGTAGATTTTGAATTTCCTAAGGTAGAATATTACAAAAGTAGAAGACTAGGTGAAGATGAAGAAGATCTTAGTAATTTAATTTCTTTGCCATTATTTCAAGAAATAATTAATCTTTTAAGAAGTATTGTAGATGATAAAGAAATATTGGGTAGTGCAATATTTACAGTTGAAGGAACGGTATTATATACTTCTATTACTCAAGATACACTACTAAATACAATCAAAGAATTCGAAGTTAGGAATGAAAAAAAAATGCATAGCATTTCAAAATTGTTTCTAGAATTAAGAAATCATCAAAAAGTATGTGCTCAATATCTTGAAGTCAATAATAGAGAATTTATATTAATTTTAATATTTTCGAGAATCGTGAATTTTGGTATTGGAAATTTACGTCTTAAAAACACAGCAAAAAATATACAAGAATTAATTTAAATTATTAGTATAGATGAGAGAAAGTATTATTAAATTCTTTCATTAGCTATTAATTATCTTTTTTATTTTCTAAGTGCTTTTATGGGAATTAATAACTTATGAAATACTTAGAAACCAATATTTTTAAATTATTAACATGATTAGGATTAGTTAAAAGTAATTTGATGACAATGGTATATTCTACATCAGAAGAAGAATACACTTTTAAAGTAACGTTAGTATTTTGGAAATTTTATGAAATTGGAGAATATTTTGAATTACCAGAATTAAGAAGGTTTTTAGAGCAAGAAGGTTCATATAAACTTTACGATAGCTATCATTGCCAATTAAGTCATCCTGTCACAGGAGAGAAGTGTCATCAGCCTTTAAAATGGATTTCAAGCCAATCTCATAATTATGCTCCTGTAGGATTTAAGATCGGAAAGTCAGATAGGTTTTATTGCGTTACAAATCCTAATATTATAGGAAAGATACGTTTAGAGGGGCACATCCATTACGGTTCAGTGCTAGTGATTCATTGTGAGTTAGTATTCGATAATTATCATACAATTGAGGATTTTATTGAGATTTCTCAGCCTTCGAATATTATTCTTGGTAGTACGAATAAACCTATTACTGAAAGGTTTATTGAAATAAGAGACGATGTAATCAATCTTTTAGCTAAAGGAGATTTTCCAGATAAACCAAAATTGGAATCAGTATTGGAACCTTGGCATCATACATGGATAATTTGGGATGCTAAACCAGATTTTAATAGAGTTGATTATCGTTTTATAAGAAATGAAATTGGGAAAAATGCGCATTATTCAATTGGTCTTACTTTACGGACAGATAAATATCGTGAATTAGATCCAATAGCATATAGAGATCAAATTAATCTTAAAAATTTAAGTCCCTATAAAGACGAGTTTGTTATGATTACACATGCTGGAAATGTAGTTATTCCTGGTCCTGGTTTATTAGATCCCGATTCTATGAAAAATTTGTTTATAGACACGTTATTCGCTCCCGAAGTTGGAAATGTACAAAGATTTCTTATTTTAATGCATATGGAAAATATCCTTGTAGTAGCTGAAAAATTTGATAAAGTTTTATCAGAAACAAGAGCTATGGAAGAAAATTTAACGTTGAATGACAAAATTGATAGACTGGAAGCATTAGAAACGGAACTCAATAGAATCATATTAGAATTAAATAAGGATGTAATAATCTCAAAAATTACACGATTATTGTTTACTAGTACATTCAAAACGAGCATGTTCAATGAACAGATCGAAAAATTAGATGGATTTAAATTTTCAAAAGCAACTGATGATGTTATTGCAAGAATTAGAAAAACACTGAATAGACAAAGGAATACTTTAAATACAAAATCATCAGCAATAGAAAATAAATTCTTAGCTATTCTGAATTACCTTGCTGTGTTCGAAATCGCTATTTTAGTCATTTCTTTGGCATTAGGAGATTTAATTGGGCAGGAATTTTCCCCGATAGTAGGAGTTATCCAAATTTGTATTGCATTTGCTATTGTAATCGTTGCGTTTAGTATTTACAGGTGGCAGGCGAAAAAGTTATAATGATTAATTTAATTCTTTTTTTCCAAATTTGAGTATATAGTAAAAGTAAGGGATAATTATGGTTGATTATATTAAACTAGAGGGAAGTCATGCTGAGAGAGGTTTCCAGCAAGGAGAGCAACTAAAGGACAAAATCCATAATATGTTTGATGTCGTTTTTCATTCCAAAATGTTTTCAGAAGTCACTTCTAAAATTATACCTTTATCAATCATCAAGCTTGCTTTAGGTATAATGGGTAAAAGAAATATAAAAAAACTTTTACAAAAATTACTACCAAATCAAAGTGAGAAATTGGATGCTCTGGGTGAAGCATCGGGGTTAAGTAACAGATTACTTTATGGTGCTCATTTTATCGAAGTGATGTCTGGAGATCCAAACTCTCTTTATAAAAATCCTCCAGTTCAAGCTTGTTCAATGATTTTCGCACTTCCAGAAGCTACATCTAATAATACAATGATATTTGGAAGAAACTATGATTTTCCTAATGTTCTTCAACCTTTCCAAGTGGTTCGCGAAGAGGAGCCTGATTTGGGTTATAAAAATTTAAATTTCACTCAGTATCCGTTGATAGGTTGTCATATGGGTTTGAATGAAAAAGGCTTAGCTATAGGATATAATTATGGTCGTTCTTGGAAAAAACAACCACTTGACTTTAGGTTAAATGGTGTTCCTGGCACGTTTATTGTTCAAGAAGTCTTAGAAACGTGCGCATCAACTCAAGAAGCTATTGATTTTATAAGAAAATTCCCTCATCGGTCAAATGGGTGTCATTATGGCCTTATAGATATCTCTGGTGATATATGCGTAATTGAGACTACAAGTACCAGATATGCTATTCGTCGACCAGAGAACGGAATTTTAGCGCACACGAATCATTATCAGACTCCTGAACTCAAAGATGCTAATTTACCAGAATATGTTCGCTTTAAAATGGACGATATGGACATAAATCCAATAGAATCTCCAATAAGACGTTATCAAAGAGAAATTGAATTATTGAGAAAGTATAATGGTCAAAGTAATATGGAAACCTTCAAAAAGATCTTAAGTGATCATGATAACAGAGAACCTGATGATTTTACAGTCTGCACACACGGTTCAGCTGCTGGAACCTTAGGATCAATAATTGTACTTCCTACGAAGAAAGAGTTTTGGGTTACTGATAATCACCCATGCAAATCTGAATATGAAAAATTCACATTGTAATTAAAAAATAAAAAAGAATAGATATAAATTAATTTAATACCTTGTTCTGGTTGCTTGTATTCGAAGTTTAGCTTTTGTTCTTTCTTTGGCGTCTTGTAAAACAACATATTCCGTTTTTGAGGGTAAATTTATTTCATATTCTTGCTCAGCGATAGTATCATTTCTTTTCATGGGATCTCGTTCTCTTAAAATAACCCTAACTTTTGCTACGGCGGGCTTATCCACTCGAACTGTTTTAAATTGACTCCAGAGAGACATATCAGCTTTGCTTGTGAATTCTTGATTTCTTTGTAATTTAATGGTACCCTTATTCGGCCATCTTGCCTTAAAAGTTTTTTCTCCATCCACTTTAAAGTAGAATTCTCCACGCCATCCCATAATGTCATAATCTTTTAATGTTTTTAAGCTCATTAATTCTACACTAATTAAATAGCGTTCTTTTTCTTCACCCACCTGATCTTGTTCGAAAGATTGGTCTTTTGCATAGGTCTTCTTAGACTTAGCATAATATCGTCGAGGTATTTTTTATCCACCTTTAATTTTTGATTAAGTTAAATGAGTTTTTTAACACTAGTATAAATCTTCTCTATATATGTTTTTTTGTTAAATGGATGGTTATTAGTTTATTACTAATTCAATAAAAATCAGCATATTAACTATATTTATTAATAGAAAAACACATGTTAGTATTAATTAAAAAATTCTAAATTTAATATTTCACAGTGAATTAAATGTTATTTCAAGTTCCCTTAGAATTCCAATTATCTGGTATTTTTGGATTTTTAACTGTGGTAATAGCTTGGTTATATGGAGGTATTGTACTTTATAAGTATCTCAAGACAAAGGAAAAGACATTATTTTATTTTTTCTTAGCCATTATTTTTACAATGTCACCATGGTATCCTAGTGGGTTGGGATATATATATTGGCTAATTACAGGACAGGAGATAATATATCCAGTTTATGTACTTCTAGGCACTACAACTGTTCCAATTGCTTTATTAGCATGGATTCAAATCTACATGCCTGCATTGCATGAGAAATGGAAAGGTGTTTTTACATGGATAATCATTGCATTCTCCGCAGTTTTTTATATCTACCTACTCTATTTTCTTTTCTTTGCTCCGGGTGCGCCAGTGGATGCTTTAATCGGGATAAAAGATAGTGTTATTGATATATCATATAAAGGTCTTGTTTTAGGTTTTCTTGCATTCTCTCTACTTGTAAGTACTGTAACAGGTAATGACTTTGCTATAGCTTCATTAAAAGAAAAGAATGATCCTGTGTTAAAATGGAAAGGCAGATTTCTACTATTATCTTTCAATTTGTTTGCAATTGGAGGAATAGGAGATGGTTTTCTTCCATTATCTCCAGCAACCTTGATCATATTTAGAACATTTATGATGCTTTCAAGTACTTTCTATTATCTTGGATTTATATTACCTGGATGGACAAGGAGACTTTTAAAAATAGAATAATTAAATCCCATTTTTTTCTTTCCTTTCATAATTAATAATCAGTACAGCAAGTAATACGATTATTCCACCAATTATATTCCATAAAACAATTGTTTCACTTCTTTGAAGTAATAGTGAGAAAAGTAGTGTAAGGAAAGGTTCGATATATAAGAAGGAGGCTACTTTAGATGATTCTAAATTTTTTTGTGAGTTTTGCCATATATAATAACCTAATATATAACATGCAACTCCTAAATATACCGCAGAGAGGAATAAGGGGAGATTTAAAAAGTTTTGAATAAAATTAATAAATTCTCCATTAATTATCACGAAAAGCATAAGTTCAAGGGTCCCTAGATAAGCAATATATTTATTCATAGTTATACTGGATGATTTTTTTGAAACATTCTTAGTAACGGTTGAATAAACCGCCCATAAAATAGGAGTCATTAATGCAAATATGTACCCTAAAAAATTAGGAGATTCAGGAGTAAGATTGTTGATATCACCTCCAGAGACTAATAAAAAACCACCGAATGTGGCGATTATAAATCCAAGGATTCTAAATGTATTTAATTTTTCTTTAAAAAAGATAAGGGCGAGAATACTAATAATTACTGGAGTTATTAAACACACAAATAGAGCAGGAAGGGATGGACCAATAATTTCAATTGAAGAGTATTGAAAAAGAAAAAAGAATGAAATACCTGTAAAACTAGCAATTATAAGAAGAATCCAATCAGTCCTAGTGAATCTCTGATTATTAATATTGCCTGAATTTGATTCTCTTTTCCTTTTAAATTTAAAATAAATATCAATTAGAAAAAAGGAAATTGAAGCAACTATGAAACGATACAATGCTATAGATAAAGGAGGGATAAATTCTACTGATAAATCCACAATCACAAATGAAAAACCCCATATTATCACCATAAAAATTAGTTGAAAATATACTCGAAGCACATTAATCCCCAGTATTAATATTACATGTTGAAATATGCAAAAAGAATTAACAAAAATAATATATTAAAATAATTTAATAATAGAAAATTAAGTACCTTAATAATTATTTTTGGAATGATACTAATTGAAGAAGGTTAACTACAGCCTAAGGATAGGAATCATTGGAAATCAAAATTACATGAATGAAATTTTTTATGAAAGTCTAAAAAAAATGGCTGTAGAAACAAAATCCTCCAAAGACTCTTTCGGATTTCTAATTGTATTTAGACAAATCCCAATTAAAATTAAATTATTTATTACCGAAAGCCTCGAATCAATAATAGAACTCTCCGAAAAGATTGAAAAACTTGACATTATTATTCTCACACTTGATTTGTTCGACAAGAATTCATTAAATACAGTAAAAAAACAATTACTAGAAGAATTTAATGAGACATACTTATTTCAAGGATTATCAGTTTTAGTTGGCATGGATGTAGAACAACTGTTCAATAAAGCTCCTTCAAAAAAGTTTAAGATAAGCAGATTTAAATTAGAAAAAATTACCCAAGATCTGAATTTAATATATTGTTTTGAAATTTTCAATAAAGATACTGATATAGATGAAATTTATAACACCTTATTTAATGATTTCATGTTGAGATTTCAATACTCTAATCCAGAATTATTTGAAAATGCTAGGGAATATGGAAAAAAGCTTCTTAGAGGATTTGAAACAGATAATATGATTCATAATCCTTCTGACACAAAAATAATATTAAAAACTTCAAGACCTGATTTAATAATTGATGAAGATAACCAGCGAATTCAAGAAATAACAGATGTACTTCAAGAACAATTCGGATTAGAAACACCCCAAGTTGAAGTAAAAGAGGTGGCAAAACCTGATCTTGGCGCTCAAATAATGGCAGAAAGATTGGCATACAGTTTAGATAGAGGAAGACATTATAATAGAGCGGTGTATTACATTATAAGGAAAGTAATGGATTCTGGGGCTCATGCAGTTGAGATTATTGTCTTAAGAAAAATTAAATCCCAAAGTGTATCTACTTTAATCTATCGTGCAGGTAATATATCTCAGATTAGGCGATCTTCTCCTGAAGAATTAGATAAAGCTGTTGCTCAGTGTATTCAAAATACTGAATTTTCAGGTGTAATTGTAAAAATTTTATTTGATATTGCAAAAGTGGGAGGTAATGATGAAAACATTGCTGATCGCTTGGAAAATGCAACAGAAGACATTATCATTGAAGAAGAAGAGGGCGTTTTAAGTGAGGATGATAAGAATCTACTCATAAACGAATGAAATGTACGTAATAAGCTTTAACTGTAGGTAAATAAGGTCCGGATTTAAAATATTTACTTTATTATACAAAAAATGATAGAAAATCGAAAAGTTATAAAAATAATAAGATACAAATAAAAGTATAATTAATAATATGGTGTTTTGGATTGTTTTTGCATCCAAAATAATATAATAAAAGACAGAGTTGAATTATATAAAATGGGAGAAAATTCAAACGGATTATTAACAATTGAGAGAGATGAAGGTCGTAGAAAATGTCCTAGCTGTTCAGAAGAGAATAAAAATATGATTCATGAATCTACAGACAAAACAAATATTATTAGTGATTATCCACGGGTATATGGAAAGAAATATCGCTGTGGACGATGCGGTCAAGAGTGGCGCGAAAAATAATCAAATGATAGTCCAATACAATTTTATTTTTTACTTTTTATATATCAAGTGAATATTTTAATATCACAAGATTTAAAATTATAATAAGACAAGATTAAATATTCTTATTTTATTAGAATTTTGGGTTAATTAGGTATGGATGTCGCTAGATTCATTCAAATTTATGTAGTTCAAGGATTGTTTGCCCTATTTTTCCTCTATATGGCATATGTAGTTCTGAGAAGAGGGAGAAAAACATTAAACATTTATTTAAGTAGCTTCTATCTTTCGGTTACAATAGGTGGAATAATAAACATAATATATGCTAATATTTTTGTTGATACTATTGTGTTTGTAATGCATTTTTTAACATATTATCTTTTTTGCTTTTCAATGATTTTCCTATTAATATTCGTACTTATTCTCATAAAACCTGCTAAAACAATCACACCTAAGTTTCAAATTTTAATACTATCAATTTTAGGATTATTGATTCTTTGGCTTATTTTCATTCCCAATGGAATTACAATCAATGCCAGTACTAATTGGAAACCAAAATGGGATTGGATTTTCTTTCTATACTCCATTCTAATATGTAGTTGCTTAATTATCGTTCCTACCATTTATTATTCAATCAAAATCTACAAAAAATTCGAAAATGATTATTTAAGAAAGAAATGGATATATTTCTTAATTGGAATATCCGCATATTTCTTTCTGTATTATGGAACTTCACTTTCCAATACATTAAATGACGATACTTTTAGGCTTATTTGGTCATTAATATCTCTACCAACTCTAATTTCATTATATTTAATATATTATGGAGTAGGGCGTCAACTTGAGTAATTTCTTTTTGAAACTTATAAAAAATTGCCCCCAAAGAATTGCTTTTTATTGGTAAGAAAAAAGCAACAATAATAAATAGTATAAAATGATAAATTAATACTATAGCAAATTTTTATACAAACAAATATAACTACTTTAATGTGATTTTTCATGGTATTTTATCAATTAGAAAGCATAACGCGAGTATTAACGATTTACCTTGTACAAGGTCTGATCTGTGCGTGGTTTTCCTATTTAGCATATCGAATTTTAAAGAGAGACAGGAAGAGGTTAAATATAATCTTCTCAGGGTTTTACTTATCAGCAGCAATAGGACTAGTATTTAATTTTATATATGGACCCATTGCATATGAACCAGCAGTTCTGATTTTAAATTATTTAACCAATTTTGGATCTTTTTATGCACCGATATTCTTTGTGGTTTTTAATTTAATTCTGTTAAAATCAGAAAAAATAGTTACACCAACAAAACAACTTTTGATTTTCATTGGATATGGCATTTATATGTTTTGCATGATATTTTTTGTATTGGCAGGGCCAGATTGGGGGGTTGAACTTAATGATACTACAAATTGGGCCCCTGTTTGGGCAACGCCTTTCTTTCTCTATGTGTTCTTAGGAGTAACTGTAATTACAATTATACCTCTATTATTCTTATCATTTCAAATTTATAAGAAATTTGAAGATGAACAGTTAAAAAAGAAATGGAAATTCGTTATTTACGGGGTTATTGGATTAATTTTCTTTATGTATGCTATATTCTTCTCAAATTGGTTAAACAATCAAACATTTAGGAATATTGTCCTCCCTATTGGTATTGTATTAGCTGCTGTAAGTGGCTATATGATGTATAGTGGTGTCGGGAGGCAGCTAGAGAAATAAACATTAAATTATTTTTTCTTTTATTTTTTTCCAACTTAAATTTTATTTTGATTAGTTAACATTAATAATATATAGTTAGATTCAAAATTAGCAAAATAATCAGATTTCATTGTCAGAAACAGAATCAGAATTAATCCGTGTTCGAGGAATTGGTCCGATGGCTGCTGAGAGGTTAATTAATGCTGGTGTCAAGACTATAGAAGAAATTGCTAAGTCTAAACCAGAGCAGTTAGCATGGATTAAAGGTATTGGCATGATCTCAGCAGAGAGGATCATACAAAATGCCAAAGAGTTAATAAATTTAGAAAAAGGAATACAAAAAGTATTAAATTCAATCAAAGAAAATTTTGCTAAAAGTTGTCCTAAATGTGGTGGAGAAATGGCTGAAAGATTAATAATCTTAGGTCCCGAGCGGAGATTAAGGGCAAATCAATGTGCATTATGCAAATTTTATATGCCATTATAAAAAGATCTTTATGCAGGAATTCTCATCCAAAAGGTAAACAAAAAGATATAAGACATAAAATAAAGCGATATAAAAAGAATTCCTGCTATTCTATCTATTTTCCTTCTAGCAGCAATTGCTATAAAAACGATCAAACTTGCAAACAAAGTATATAAAACTGTAGGGATTGCAAGGGCACCTGTTATAGGATTAGGATTTTGATTAAATACAACATGTCCAATACCGATGGATAATGTTGAATCTACTATACAAGAGCCTACAATATCACCTATAGCGATTTGATGATGACCTAACCTTAGTGCATTGATATCAACAGCCAACTCTGGAAGTGAGGTTCCCACAGCAACTATAAAGAAACTTATAATATATTCATGTATGTTTATGGCTCTTGAAATAACAATTACTGATTGTACAATCATAATAGCTGCTAATGTAACTCCCCCAAATCCCAATACAGCTATGAAGAGGTGATACGGTTTACTCTTTGGAGTTTTAATTTTCTCAATCATTTCCACTCTTTGTAAAATACTCTCCTTATTAGCATTATAAATCAACCAAATATAAATTCCTAAACATCCAACCAATAAAATGCCATCTAGTCTAGTAACAAAATTTTTTTCAACAATAGTAAAAATTAATATTAATGACAATATTTCGCATGCTCCTAAAATAATAATATCTTTTCTATGAATATATATAATCCCCGCTACTAAGGGTAAAATTCCAAAAATCAAGGTAAGTTGTGTCAAATCTGAGCCTACAGAGTCACCAATATCAATATCCGCATGCCCTACTGCACAAGATACAAGGGAATTGAAGATTTCTGAGATATCGGTCCCTATAGAAACAAGAGTTACTCCAATTATTAAGGGTGAAATTCCTAAAGCTGCTGCTAGAATTGCAGAATGTTTCACTGCTTTCATGCTAGCATAAATTATAAGTGAAATTCCGACAATGAGAACAAATATCGCTATGATGATTTCAATCATGATTCTATTATCTTTTTTTAATTTTTCAAATTATGCTTCTGTCTCAAAAATCTATTGTGTTAGAGAATGATTGCAGAATTTAGTGACACAAAAGTATAAATCTGATATTCGTAATTGGAGTATCCTAGAAAATTTATGTTATAACCTTCCACATTCTATAATGGTAAAGTTATATTTAAAATTATCCATTTTCAATCCAGAGAGATCCATAGATTATCCAAAAAAAAAAAGATTTATTAAAGAAAAACATCAAAGAATAACTAATGGAAAATGAAAAACATGAATTTCATATTTCAATTGAAAAAGAAATATTTGATAAATTAGAATCCATTAAAGATTATCATGGAATAAAGAATGTAACTGAGATCATCAGATTTTTAATAACTAAGGAATTTCGAGAGATTAAAAAATCTGAATGAAGTTTTTAAATAATTTTAGACGTTAGTTTTTATTTCTTTTAGTAATTTAGTGAAAATCTCACCAGCACTTCCTTTTAAAAAGATATCTGCTATATCATCCATAATTGTATTTTCCCGATTTATAAAAATTAGCTGAGCACCATATTGTTTAGCTGTTGGGGGCACATAGTTAGCTGGGGAGATCAAAAGAGAACTTCCTACTACTATGAGACAATCTGCTTGACGACATTCATCCATAGCGCCCTCTACAACACCATATGGTAAAGATTCACCGAATAATACTACTTTTGGTTTAATGTAACCTGAACAATCACAAACTGGATATTCTACATTCTTTGTATCAATTTCTCCAAATTCAAACTCTTTATTACATTTAACACAGTGGAGTGTACCATATTCTCCATGCAATTGGTAAATTCTTGCCCCATATTTCCCACTTCCAGCTTTTTGATGTAACATATCAATATTTTGGGTAATAACAGCTTTAACTTTTCCCATTTTCTCTAATTCTGCAATAATTAAATGTGCTTTATTAGGACTTGCTACACCAATTAACTCATCAACTTCTTTTTGCATTTTCCAGAAAAGAGAAGGATCTTGTAGGAAATAGTGATAACTGGCATAAGTGCTAGGATCATATCTTTCCCATAAACCCCCAGGACTGCGAAAATCGTCTATACCTGACTCTGTTGATATTCCAGCACCACTAAAGACAACGATGTAATTTGAATTTTGTATAATTTTAGCTGCTTTAGTAATGCTCTCGTTATTCATTACTTTTAATAAAGTGCAGGGATCTTTTATATTTTTATTTGTGAGTTAAGATATAGTATTTAATCAAGATCAAGTACTTTTTCAATAATTTCTCTTTCATATTCAGTGCAGCTTTTTGAATAACCTTTAATAGCTTCCTTCACTCCTTCTTGCCAAGTATAAGTTGGTTCCCAATTAATCGCTTGTTTTAATTTATCGTTCGGATAATGAGCACCAAAACGACCGTAACTTACCATCAAAAGATACTTCTTGTCATTCCAATGCAGAAATCCAGACCAAATTGATTTCTTTTGATCAATTAAGTCAGTTTTTAATAAACGGGCATATTCGGCTACATATTCTTTCCAAGTCATTTCAAAATCAGTACAATTTAAAGCCATATTTTGAGGACCAACATCTATCAATTTAGACATAAGGGAACCGATATTTTTTATGTAGAATGTTGAAAAAAATTTTTCTTGTTTACCAGAAAAATAAAATTCTCCTTTTAATAGGCGAGGGATTATTGCAGGAGATATGTATGAATCTCCATATCCTAAAATTGAAGGAAATCTCAATAATGTATATCCATGCAATCCACTTTTTTCTATATATCTCTCTGCTTTTGCTTTTGATTTACTGTATCTAATTCCAAAAAATCCTTTATTTCGTTTTGTTTTTATTTCTGTATTAAATTGCCCTAACAATCTAAATCCATATGCTGCTACCGAAGAAATCTGTATGAAATGTTTACAATTATGTTTTCTTGCCCATTCAGCCATTCTTCGGGTACCCTCCGCATTAATTTCCATCATTAATTTCTTAGAAAGTGTTTGATCTATGGCACCTGCAGCATTTATAACTATCTCAAACTGCTTGTTTGGTATCTTGTCAAAAGCATCATCGACACAGAAGTTGACAATGCATTCTTTTTCCAAAGGACTTCGTAAATTATAAACCGTACCATAGACATCCCAACCTGCTTTAATAAAGTAATTGCTCAAATGACTACCTACAAATCCGTCTGTTCCCGTAATAAGTATTTCTTTATTAACCATATGAAAAAATTGATTTTTGTTAGAAATTGTAAAATTGTCCCTTATCTTTTAAAGTAAAAAACCCAAATTTTTCGGTTCGTCTTTCTTTCATAACTTCTGCTTGCCATTTCATATCTTTCGTATAGAATTGAGATTTATGAAATTTTAAAGCTTCATAGACTTTAAATCTTAGATCTCCAACTCTTATTTTAATTAAGTTTTCTTTGGTAACTCTTAATGGAGCATGAAGGTTATAGACATAAAACCTAATATTATTCAAGTTAAGTTCTTCAGCAGCTTTAACAGCAATATCATAGGTAGCTTGATGATCAGGATGATCATTAGTATTACTAGGAATTACAAATATATCTGCTTCTCTCCCAATATGCTTGATATTTTCTATAGCATATTCGATATTATCTTTTAGTTCTTGATCATAAATCTTTAAAAAATGTCTATTTTGTTTTTCTACACCTAAGAATGCCGCAGCGAGATTTGCTTCTTTTATTCTTATTTTAGCGAGTTCTTCTTCACTTATTTTAGTTTCTTCGCAATTGTCAAGAGAATTTTCTATTCTTGGTTTACGATATCCTGCTCTACCGTCTGTGAGCCATATTATATGGACATTATGTTCTTCTTCAAGCCATTTAATTATAGAACCCCCAGCACCGAAAGTTTCATCATCAGGATGAGGAGCAAAAACTACTATCTTAACAATTTTTCACCAAGTAAATCAAGTTATATATAATAAAAATTAGTTCTCTAAATTAAAATTAATTTAGTTTATGATTTTTTCTTATTTTTCCCATTAATTACTATTAATAGAAAAGAAAAATTCAATAGGTTAAGTTGGATTAAAGGTGTTTAAAAATGGAAATTTATGAATTAATTAAAAACCTAAAACTTATACCAGTAGCAATAATTAATAATGCTGAAAATGCAGTTCCTTTAGGGAAAGCGTTAATTGAAGCAGGACTTCCGATTATTGAAATAACTTTTAGAACTGAAGCTGCATCAAACTCTATTAAAAAACTAAATAATTTACCAGAAATATTAGTAGGAGCAGGTACCGTATTAAGAGTTGAACAGGTGAATGAGGCTATAAAATTAGGAGCAAGGTTTATAGTAACCCCTGGATTTAACCCTAAAATTGTTGATTATTGCATAGATCATGAAATTCCAATTATCCCAGGTGTTAATACTCCTACAATGGTTGAATGGGCACTTGAAAGAGGTTTAAATGTTGTAAAATTTTTCCCAGCAAATCTTTCGGGAGGAACACAAATGCTTAAAGCATTAGCTGGTCCGTATCCAGAAATGAGATTTGTTCCAACAGGAGGAATAAATAGCGAAAACATAATTGATTATTTAACTCTAAATAACGTGATTGCGTGTGGAGGAAGTTGGATAGTAAAAAAAGATTTGGTTGCCTCAGGGAAATTTGAAGATATTACAAAATTAGTAAAAACCACAATCTCTTTAATAACTTCAGAAATAAAATAATTATATTTATTAATATATTTTGTTATCAATCAGCATTCTTTTCCAACCAAGGAATTATTCTGGATAATACCTCATTTATATTTTCTTGGAAAATCAAATGTGATGAACCATCTAAGATCTCTAAACTTTTATTTTTACATGTTAACCTTTCATATATCTCTCTCATATAATCTACTGTAAACAAAATATCTTCAGTTCCATTTATTATCATAATAGGAATTTGTATTTCTTCTATAGGTTTTGGTAATGGATCTCTCATCTGTGTTTTAAGAGCCGTAAATGTATACTTAAGGCTAATTATTGGATCCTTTAATAGTAAATTTATTCGCTCTAAAAGCCTTTCTGTTTTAGCTAGCTTGTCAAAGTCTAAGTATAGGGTTGTACTTAGTTTTAATTTTGGTAGAATTTTAGCTGTAAAAGGTACTAAATGAATTAAAAGTTTTAGTACACCTTTTAATTTAATAATTTTCTTATAAGCTTTTTCATTAAGAATTGCTGCATTATGACAAATTGCTCCTTTAAACCTTTCATCGAAAGCTACAGAATAAAGTGTATTAATTCCCCCCAAACTTGAACCCATTAGGAAATTTTTCTCTCCAAATTTCTTAATTACAAAAGTATTTACATCATATACAGTCTTCTCAAATTTAGCCATGGTAAAATGCCCTCTAACGCCTTCACTTAAACCATGGCCCATCATATCTGGTGCTATTATCCGATATCCTTTCTTAAAAAGATTATATAAAAATTCAGCATAGAATCTACTATAAACTGTAGTACCGTGCAGAAATATAATATTTCCTTTAAATTCTTTCTCAATATCATCATAGATATCTACGTGGATTTTTAATCCTTGAGAAGTTATATACTCCTCCTTAATCAGATCCTTGATCTCCTGCGGGTGTATATCAAAACAGTAGTTGAACCAATAATCATTATAATCTAAGGAAGACATTAAATTACCACCGCCAAAAAATATCCTCAGCATGACCTAACATATTTTCAATTTTAACTTTTTCACCATTATCAAGTACAATTTCACCAGAATAT
>JBHLLI010000063.1:0-23442 GCA_048885765.1 Candidatus Hermodarchaeota archaeon | reverse complement strand
TCATAGGGTAAGTTATCCTACATATTTTTAAATTCCCCTTCATTCTTAATTATAACTATAATTCAAATATTTTAATATGAGAAGATTGGAGCTTAAATCTGATTTTAAAAAAGAAAGTGAAACTGTTGAAGTAACTAATACTGAGCTAGAAATGGAGAAAGATTCTTCATGGTTGCACAGAACTTCTCTTCATATTGCATTAATTAGTACTTTCACAGCAATAACAATTGTTTTAGGCTATTTATTAATCTATTTACCTAATATAGAGCTTTTTACTCTATTTATTTTTCTATCTGGTTTTATATTAGGTAAAAATGAGGGATATGTGGTTGGATCATTAAGTTCATTAATTTTTTGCTATTTCAATCCTTTTGGTTCTTCTCCTATCCCTTTATTAATATTTCAGATATTTCATTATTCATTAACTGGATTTATTGGAGGTTTAATAAAATCTATTTGTCAAAAAAAAAGGTTCTTTAAATCTGGGGGAGATTTTTACAAACCTTCCTTTATGGTATTATTTGGATTGATTGGTGCTTTACTTACTGTAAATTATCAAATAATATCGTCAATTATTCATGTTTTATCGTTTTTAGGAACATTAAATGAATTTTTACCGTACTTTCTTTCAGGAATAGTTTTCACTATTATACATATCATAGGAAATACACTTGGATTTATCTTTATATTACCTGGTTTAATACAGTTAATAAATAAAATGCTAGATTAGCAACAGAGTTAAAATCCTTAAAAAATAGCTAGAAAGGCTAATGTAGAAGGTAACATCAATACAATTATAAAAATTATGCAAATTAATAAACAAGTTTTTCTCTTTTTTCTCTGAGTATAAGATTCATCAATATCTGTGTCTTTTGCATCTACATTTTCCATCTTATGTTCTCTTTAGTAATTTTCACTAAAAATTTTTAAGAAAGAGAAAAAATTAAATATTCCTTTATTTGGATTGTGATAATAAGGTAATTTTGCCCCCAGCAGCTTGGACTTTTTCAATCGCTTTTTTAGAAGCATTATTTACTGTAATATTGATAGATTTATTAATTTCTCCTCGACCAAGTATTTTTTGAACGTTTATTTCATTCAAATTGATACTATACGAGTTTCCAGATTTTACTGCTTTTTTATCTAACACTAGATTATCAATTTTGTTATCTAAATCTTTAATATTAATAGTATTGACCTGATAGATTCTGGTAATATCCTGCGGTCTTTTAAAACCTTTCTTTCCCAAGTCCCAATCTGGATCTGGAAATCCTAGTTCTTTTTGTTTTAAGTAATAACTTTTTTTGCTTTTTTTCCATTGAGTAGTTTTTCCTTTTCCAGCTCTTTGTCCTGTTTTCCTATGTTGACCTACTCTTCCATACCCATGAGTACGTCTTCCTCTCATCTTTCGGACTTTTTTAGGATATTTTCTTGTAATCATTCCTCACCCTAAAATTATAACATTTTATGAATTAATTCATTGATATAAATACCAACATTACCGAGTGTTCCCCCTTCATTATAATGCTTCTTTATTGTCCCTCGGTGTCCTTTTCTTGGGGGATGTAATCGGAAAACTGGTTTAATTTTAAATAGATCGTGTTCTCGATATTGGATTTCTCCATTAATTAAAGCTTTTGCTAATTCTCTGAAATTTTTATATCTAGTAAGACTTTTGATATATTCCTCGGTTAGAGCAAGATTACCTTCAACTCTAGCTCTTACTCTTAATAAACGAATCAATGTTTTTTCATCGATTTCTCCATAAGAAATATAATCCTTACATTTGACAAGCATTCCTTCAAATGAAGGAGTTCCCCAAATAAGTACGCCATGATTTAATTTATGCATTCTTAGCATTTTTAATGTATCTAATATCTTTCTCCTCATCCCAGGAGCACCTCTGATCCGTACTGCAAAATATAGTTTAGGGGTTGATTCCTTCTCCTTTATTCTTGATTTCTTTTTTGCCATAGCCATTTATACACCACTCATTTTTATAAATTAAAGTTATATTTATGTGCATTTTTTAGAGCATCAAATGTAGCTTTCACTAAGTTCTCACTTGTTCTTGTATCACCAAAAGTTTTGCTCCAAATGTCTTCTATTCCACATAATCTTAATACCTGTTTAACTTTATCAGCAGATGCCAATCCTACTCCTACAGGTGCCGGGATTAATCGGATCTTAACAGATCCACATTTTCCCTCTATTTTAAACGGAATACTATGAGTTCCTCCACAACCACATTCTCCACTCCCACAACCTCTCATAATAGGAACTACTGACAGTTTTGCTTTATCAATAGCCTTTCTGATGGCAGGACCAACTTCTTTGCTTTTTGATGCTCCGACGCCCAAGAATCCGTCTGCTCCTACAATTACGACCGCTTTAAATCGGCTTCTTTGACCGCTAGCAGTCATTTTTTGAACCATTTTAATGGTAATTACATCCTCACGTAATTGTGGTAGGAGAATATCAATTATTTCTTTTTCTTTTACCACGAGATTATTTTGAAAAATCTTGTCTAGAGTAATGAGACCTTGTTTAACAAGTTCACCCAATTTGGTTTTGGGAAACCATTCCTCTTCAACGCTTCTTAATCGACTCATTCTATTACACTTAAGCTTTATTTTCTATTAATTTTAATGAATTTGAAAAAAGTTGGCTAATTTTCAATGGATTAACTTTACTCTTGTTTATATAACCAGAGAATTTTTGCTCATACTTTTCTGGCTCATCTGATTTTAATGTTTTTGCATAATATTCAATATGAGCGCCCTTTACTCTGTCTTCTAAACTTTCTGGGAAAAATTCTTCTTTATAAGGAATATTAATTCCTGAATCTATTACTCCTTTACATGCTGCAAGTACTCGATTTCTATGATAAAATATTCCTAAATCAAAAATTGCTTCTTGAATATTTTGCTTTTTTGCTCTTGTGCCTGCTAAATATCCTGTTAAGTATGCTGCTGGTACATTACCTGTATTAGCATTCCAATCAAACTTTAGAGGCAATTCTTTGGAGAAAGCTGATACTAAAACTTTATCTCCAGCTAATTTTGACTGAACAACTTGAACTCTCATGTGATTATTTGTTGCTCGAACAACTACTCTTAGCTTTCTAGATTTTAATAATCTTAACCTCTTATGATAATCTGTTTTACCTTCAGTACGACGTCGTAATGATCTTTTATACTTTGGACCTGTTGCCATTTCTATCGACCTCTTCCTCGCCTTATTAATTCTTTCTCTTTAATATACCTATTCAATTGAGCTACACTAACGAACATACCACCTTTAGCATTTCTATATAACTTTCGATAATTGGTACTAGTGATTAGTTTTCGATCTCTAAGTTTTTTCAATTCCCTTCTAATAGGGCGAATCCGTCTAATCCAGGTTTGTTTCTTTGGGGTTCTTGCATATTTTGTACCTTTTCTTTTACCTAAACCTCTTGCTCTCCCTTTCTTCTTTCTTTCATGTTTTAGATTTTTTCTGTATTTAGAATTACCTTGTTTATATTTTTTCTGAATTGCTCCTTGTTTAATTAAATTACGTACATCCTCACGAGTTATAGCTAATGAGATGTCTTCTATCAGGTAAGGATCAAAGAAGACACGATTCTCTCCACACTTGAGAATCTCAGCTGCCATCCTTTTTTGTGGTTTTAAATTCATTTTAATCTTCCTCTAAAGCATCCTCTAATTCATCAATATCTAAAAATTCATCTTCTTCCATATCTGATAATGGCGTTTCAGCTATTGCCTCTAATCTTTCAAGTTCTTTTTGTGAAATTCCAAGGTTTAGGATCTTAAAACCTCTTCTTTGACAATAGTCAATAAGAGCAATACGTTTCTTGGATCCTAATTTACTAGAGACCTTAATTGCATGCTGATTTTTATTTAAATTCTTTAAATCTTGTAATGTATTAACTCTAACTTCTTCATAACCAGATGGGTGTAAACCTCGTACTTTTTTTGGATTTCGATATCCTACTGTTGGAGATTTAACCCCAGATTTCTTTTTCTTTCTAGTATTTGAATCAATACCTCTAGCTTTTCTCCATGAATCTGAGACTCTTTTATATCTCCAAGATTCAACTCGCCTAAACGAGGGTCTTTTTTTATTAATTTTATTCCGAAGTTCCATTAATCGTTTATCTTGTACCATAATTTTAACCTCACTCTAGTGTATTTCCCAGATAACTTCCTCTCCTAGCATTGTTTTATACAAATATACACCATCCTGAAAGACACGAGGATCTTTTTTTCTAATGCGACATGCTCTTTTAACATTTGCTGCGGCTTGCCCTAATAATTCTTTATCTGGTCCGATGAAATATACATCATCCCCTTTCACTTCCACTTCTACATTTTTTGGATAGTTTGCCTTTCTAGGAGCTCTTTCTCCAAGGAAATTAACTACATGGATCTCCCTTTTATCTGGTTTGACTTCACAATTACAAGGAAAGTGTGAATAGCAAATTTTTGATATGTATTTATAGTTAGTCTGAACTCCTATAATTAGATTATTAATAATACTGACTACAGTTTTAATTAAAGCAAGAGTCCCACCTTTTGGAAAATTAGTAGAAAAAATAATTTTATTCCCTTCGATAGAGACCATAATACCTCTTACATGAGAGAAATCTTTTATGATATCTCCATTTGGTCCTTTTACCCTAATATGATGTCCTCCTTCTAGACTAACTTTAACTCCTTTGGGAATTTCTAATTCTTCCTTAAAAAACGCTATCTTTACCATAAATTCTTCACTTCATATTAATTCAATAAATATAACATAAGGTATGACCACCAATATTGTTTTCTTCTGCTTCACTCATAGTCATTATTCCTTGATTCGTGGTCAATATTATTAATCCTAATCCTGGTGCAGGCAATAATTTTCTTTCTAATAATTCAAATTGAGAAGTTTTATAATTTAACCTCATTAATCCGGCACATTCATTAATTTTACCTAATAAGGCAATTTTAAATTTACCTTGTCGTCCATCATCATACCTTTCGAATTCTCCGATATACGCATGCCTTTGAAATATTCGAAGAATTTGTTGTAGAACTTTAGATGCTGGACTAATCACAACATCTGTTTTTCGTGCTTTTTCTGCATTTTTTAGAGCACAACATGCATCTGCTATTGTATTTGTCATTATCTCTCACTTTTTTTTTAATTTCTCATTCAAATCTTTTAAATCCAATATCTTTTCCTATTTCATAGAAACATCTTCGACAGATGTATAAACCATACCGTCTAATAATGCCTCTATGAGTATGGCATCGTCTGCATTCACGAACTCCTTTTCCATAATTCTTGCCTTGCGGTATAATATTTCACCTTTAGTAATCATATAAATTCTAAATCTAACTTTTCTACTATTTGAACGCCAAAATTTTGTTTCAAAAAATATTGGGTTTCTTCTCGGGACACATAATGATGACTTGGAACTTTAGTTCGAGACTTTCTTCTAGTTTTTACTCTCATACCTGGTTTTACTACTCTCCCTACACAATCTAAACCCCATATTCCAATTCTATTATCATATTCAATACCAGGGATAGAGATGTGTTCAGTTATTCCAAACCCAAAATTTCCGTTATCATCAAAGCTTTTTCTTAATATTTTATTATTATTGACTATTAACAATTTCTTAAGCAATTTTTCAGCACCTTGGCCCCTGACAGTTACTTTTGCTCCAATTGGGCGTCCTTTTCTAAGATTAAATTCTTTTACGTTAGTTTTTGAGACTGTTTTGATTGCTTTTTGATCCGCGATAGTTTCTAAAACTGTTACTGCTTTTTCTAACTCCTCTCCACCAACTCCAACACCAATATTTAGAACAACTTTTTCTAGGTATGGTTTTTTCATTGGGTTTTTCCATTTCTCTTCAAATTCTTTTGAGAGATTATCTAAAGTCTTTCTTTGTGTTTTACTTGACATAATTTTCACTCTTAATTATTATCAGTTTAGCTTTCAATAGGTAAATTAATTTCGGAATTTTCTTCTCCTATAATAAATGTATAATCATACAACGTCTCTGTATGATCACCATTATGCTGAATTGAAACTGTGCTTGCTTTAGGGCCAAATCTTCTTAATATGGTAATTATTTTTCCAACCTGTCCTATATTTTTTCCAGACATAATGATAGCTGTATTTTTTTCTTTAAATCTTAATATTTTTTGAATTTCTTGCTCGGGAATGGAGATTTTCAGAACATCCATTCTCTTATAATTATCTTCCTTAGGGTTTCTGGGATCTTGAACATTAATCAAAATATTTCTGCCATCATGAAGATTTAATTGAATATGACCTCCTTTAACGGTAGTTTTATTATTTATCCTACATAATTTGAAGTTGCTTTCTACTTCAGATATTTCATGGAGTATTAGACCATGATGAGAATCTGGTAAAATGCGGTAATATTTATTCATCTTTTCAATGGATATTACATCCATGAGCCCTACAGGATATGCCTTATTTCTTACAATTTTTCCATCAATTTTAATATATCCTAATCCAATAAGCTTTTTAGCCTCTTTGTGGGTATCTACAATAGCAAGTAAATCTCTTACTATATGAAGTAGAGGTAAACAAAATCTGCTAGAATGAGGTCCTGGGGTTGGTTTTACAAAAAATGTCCCATGTTTTCTTTTAATTTGTAGATGAGCGGGAGTATTAAGTCTTTTTAATACTTTTTGACCACCATGCCTAGTCATTTTTTATTTCTCAACCTCCTTCTCTTTTTTTGGACCTTTTAATTCTTCATCATAAAATCCATATAATGCTTTTCTCTCAATCATGTTTGCTCGCCATGGGTCCATTTTCTTCTCTTTAGTAAATTTGGTTATAATTAGATTTGATATATGAATTGGTGGATGAAATTGAGTTCCATCAGTCTTTTCGAATTGAGCTTCCTTAATTTTAGCCCTTTGATCTTTGGTAATTTCAATTACTTCACCTTCAAAGTCCGTAAATTCACCGTGTGTAATTCTTACATGGTCTCCAACTCTAAGTGGAAGTTTTTTAATCCCGTATTCATCGCGAAGAAAATCAGCTACTCTTGTACTAAGCAATTTTGACCGTTGATTATTACTATAGTTATAGAGAGCTCTTCTTTGTTTTCTAGGTTTTCGTGATTCTACTTTCATTTTTAATCATCCAATTATATTATTAATGATGAAATTGAAGCTAGTCGAGGAAATAATTCTGCCGCCTCTCTTGCGATTGGTCCCCTCACCTCTGTAGCTTTTGGTTCCCCATCTTTTGTAATTATAACACCCGCATTATCTTCAAAACAGAGCCTAGAACCATCTAATCTTCTGTAGATCATTTTTTGTCTAACTATTACTGCTTTTACAATATTTCCTCTCAATTCTGGCTTCCCTTTTTTTATAGTGACTGTACAAACACTACCGACTGAAGCTTTTGGCAATCTTCTAAGTCGAGTTTTAAATCCATCCACATTAATTATTTGAGCAATCTTTGCTCCTGAATTATCAGTAATAAGGATCCTTGATCCATTACACAAACCATAACTAGTTCTTGGTTTAGTGTATGTTTTTCTTCCCATTTTTCTTCTTGTACCCACTTAAACCACCTTACCTAACACTATAAATGATTTTGTTTTAGATAACTTTCGAGATTCTCCTACTCTTACTAAATCTCCTATTTCAATCTCATGATTTAAACAATCTGGTAAGTGACAAGCTAATCTCGTATTTCTACGTTCATACCTTTGATATTTTTTAACAAATTGAACATAATCCCTTCTAATAATAACAGTATTCTTAGATTTTTTGCTTACGATTACCCCTTTTGCAATCTTTCCCCTAATTCTCGTTTTACCATGAAAGGGACAATCTTGATCATTACAATCTTCAGCTTTACTTTTAGGAGGTGCAACACCAGGGATACCAATATTACGACTCATATTTTCAACCATCTCTTTTTCTTTAAACTTCTTAATCTATTTACAGGAAGTCCAATAATCTTATTACCTTCTACTTCTAAATAATGTTCCACTTCATCATCCTTAGTTTGTGGAAGCTCAAACCTAAATATGTAATCTTTTTTGATATATTTCTTTAATTTATTATTCAATTCTGTAATTAACATATCTCTTGTTTCATCAATTATAATGCCAATACATGAGAATTTATTAACATCTGATTTTGATTTGGGTTTAGCTAAGGCATAAAAGCCAATTAAATCATGGTATATCAGAAATTTTGGATCTATCATCATTGTTCTTCATTCATTATTGTAAGTAATCTTGCTATTTGCTTTCTTAATATTTTAGCTTTAGCAGGGTTATCTGAGAGTCCTCCTCCAGTTTGCATTGAATAAAGCATCATGAGTTCCTCTCTTAAAGTAATTAAAGCTCTCTCTCTTTCTCTATCATCCATTTCACGTATTTTTTTGGTTGTTAAAGTATCCATACACCATCACTCTTATTATATTTATATTATTCTTCTTGAGATTCTTATTCTTCATCTTTATCATCTGGAGTTAAGGAGATTTCGGAAATTTCTCCTTCATCTACCTCATCAAGCAAATCTTTATCCTCTTGAGTTAGAATTCCTTCTTTTTCTGCTTGAACTTTGACTAAAAGTTGATCATTGATTTTGATATCATCTCCCATTTTTGTATTAGCACGCATAATTTTCACAATTACTCCTAACACACCTGATTTCTGAATACATTGTGCAACGCCTTTATCAACTCCTTCTTGAGCGGGTTGACCACTCTTAGACATAGTACCTGCTCGAAAGATTTGAGTCCTTGCTCTTTGAGATGTTACCTTTCCTGAAATAATAATTTCAACTCCACGTGCACCAGCATCCATTACTTTCCTTAAAATATAATACCCTGCTCTTCTATAGTGTCTTCCTCTGTCTAAACTATATGCCAATCTTTCTGCCATTATTTGGGCGTCAAGATCGGGCTCTGCCACCTCTTCTACTTCGATCTGTGGCATCTCTAATCCAAATTGGTCTTGGAGTACATCTGTTATTTCTTGAATACGTTTACCGCCTTTTCCAATTACTAGACCTGGGCGTGATGTTTTCAAAGTTATTCTTACTCCTAATGGAGTGCGTTGTAATTCTACTCCCGCAAATCCCGCACGAATTAACTCAGATCGTAAGTATTCGTTTATTTGCATCAATTTAATTCCTTGTTCAATAAAATTCTTTACTAATGGGCTCATTTTTTCTCAATAATCATCAATTTAAAATTATACATATAATCATGTCTCTTTAACTTGGGAATTCATAAATTACAATTTCTACATGCGATAAATGCTTATATTTTGCTGTGCTGCGACCACGAGCTCGCGGCATGTATCTTTTTATTATTCTCCCCCTATGAGTTGCAGCATGAATAATCCTACAGAGATCAATGTCTAAACCTTTATATTCAGCATTTGATTCCACAGATGTGAGAATTTCATATATTCTAGCTGCTGCTTTCTGAGGATAACGTCCAGCATACCATTTAAATTGTTTTAAATCATTTCTATGAGCTACTTTCTTCTTGTGGCGTCTAAAAGGCACAGATTGCTCTAAACGAATTACTTTTTCTAGATAAGCTTTTGCTTGTTCTAATTTCATTCCTTTTATTACAGCACAAATTTCTCTTGCTTGTTTTGGTTTAATTCTGATATCTCTTCCAGATGCTTTTGCTATTCTCTCTGCATCATACTTTTGTTCTGTAAAAGAATAACCCCAAGTTGGCACTTTTTATCAACTCAATTTTATTAATATTATTTTAATGGAACGTATTTTGAACTTCTTGTGGCTCCTATCCCGGGCGAACCATGCTGAACCCGCTTTCTAGTTAATGAAAACTCACCTAGATAATGACCTATCATTTCTGGTTTTATCTCTACAACTTCAAAGATTCTCCCATTATATACTCCGATTTTAAGACCAACCATTTCAGGGAAAATAATCATATCCCTAACATGAGTTCTTGTGAGTAAATCTTTACCTCTTTTTTTTGCTCGGTAAGCGCGTCTCAACCGTTCGAGTAATTTTTTTTGTCTGGGAGGCAAACCTCGTTTTAATGAGCGCCTTGCTCTTGCTGGTAGTAATTGAATGAATTGATCCATATTCATTTTCTTCAATTCTTCAAGAGTATGCCCTCTATATTTGAATCTTAGGCGATCTAACTCTGTTTCTGTATCTATTTCTCCTAATTCTTTTAAACCTTCTTCAACTTCCGTTATAGATCCAGTTTCAGTTTCTTTCTCTGAATCTGAGTCTTTTTCTAATTCATTCTGAGGTTCTTCTTCCATTTCTTCTGATATTTTATCATCAGATTCTTCATCTGGAGCCATTTTTTAACCAATCTGCTTGTTCCATTTATATTATTCTGTAAATTTTTTCTTATATATTATATTACGGTAAGGTTGTTAGTGGTTCTTTTAATTTTAACTTTTAGGTTAAGTTAGCAAAAATCATAAAACTTATAAGTGTAGGATGTAATTTTGACGCTAATCTTTCATGGTTTTGTTTCTTAATCCTTAGAGTGCTTTTTGTCTACTTTCAGTATGATTAAAAAAAGTTATGTGTAATGATTTGGATTAAATACTCGTTTTATATCATTCTCCTCAAATTTTCCATCCCATCTTTCCTTGATTATCACATATTTATCTGCTTTTTTATTAGGGTTAATAATAGAATGGTATGTATTTGAAGGAGAATGAAATAGTGAACCATTTTCCACAAAATAATATACCTCATCCTTATTGATAATTATTGGTTTTCCTTCAAGAATTTCCCAGAATTCATTTCTGTAATGATGAAGTTGTATTGAAAGGCCAAATTCTGGTTTAATAAAAATCAAATTATAATTTGGATATGTGAATTTAAAGCTATACCATTTAGGAAGTGTATCAATATATCCTTCAGATATATTATAGTTTTTTTCAAAGAATTCAATACTAAGATTTACTTTCTTTGATAACTCAAATTTATATGGATCGTAGATAATTTCATGGTTAGATATATCTTGATTGAATTTTATATTTAATAACTTTTTTCCATTGTTTATCACCATATAATAAGAATTAGGTGCGATTTCTAGATCTGAATTTGAAATTCGACTAGTCTTAAATGATTTTCCATTTATCAAGAAAATACTATCTAAATCATTTGAATCCATCTCAATTATCAAACGTTTAGATTTATTTTTTCTTAAAGGTGTACCCTTTAGACTCGGAAGATCTACTTGCATCAATTTAGATAATCCTTTAGTTTTTTTAAATCTTTAATTTATTATATTTTTCCTGAATCTCATGCAAGAATGGCATTGATTCTTGAGCTCCCTCTCTAGTAACTGCAATTGATGCAGCTATAGTTGCAAATTTAACTGCAGTTAGAATATCCTCCTCTTTAGATAACATACTTGCTAATACTCCAATAAAACAGTCCCCTGCGCCTACAGTATCTACAGTTTTAACTCTAGGTGAGGAAATTTTGAAAAATTCATTTTTTTCCCTACTATACATTAAACACCCTTTTTTTCCTAGGGTGGTTATGATATAGTTCACTCCTAAACTAGAAATATCTTTTACTGCTTGTTCAGTCTTTTGCTGTCCTTCACTCGTTATTTTTTTAAAATTTAAAAGTGAATGCAATCTATAAAGTTCACCCTCATTGGGAATAATTATATCGATATTATTAAAAAAAGAAATTGGAATTGGTTTTAATGGAGCAGGATTTAAAATTTTAACAATATTTCCTTCAGAAGCTATTTCAAAAACCTTTTGAATTGTGTCTATAGGAATCTCCATTTGCATAACAATAATTTTTGCATTTTTAATTATATCTTTTCTATTATTTATATCTATAGTGTTTAATTTTGAATTAGCTCCAGGAGCTACACTTATCATATTTTCTCCATTTTTATCGATTAATATAAAAGCGACACCACTAGGATTCTTTGGATCTCTAATAACATAATCCATATTAACGCCCTCATCTTTTAAACGTGAAACCATTTGATCCCCAAATAAATCATTCCCTATTTTCCCAATAAAAATTGTCTTAGTACCTGCCCTTACTGATGCAACAGCTTGATTTGCTCCTTTTCCGCCTAAAAAAGATTTGAAAGTTCCACCCGTAACAGTTTCTCCAGGATTAGGAAAACGTTGAGAATAAATATTTAGATCCATATTACTAGAACCAATGATCAATACATAACCAATTTCTATTGCCATAAATAATTCACAATTTTTAGACTGTTTTTGTGTGTTTAATTGTTTTTATATTTTCTATTATGTTTCATCATAATAATTTATTTACGATCATCTAATTTTGATCGAATGGTTTTAATTGAATAATTTTTTAAAAATAATATAAGCAAATTTTAGACGCTTAACTTATTAAAGAATTAAAA
This sequence comes from Candidatus Hermodarchaeota archaeon, assembly GCA_048885765.1. Classification (GTDB taxonomy): domain Archaea; phylum Asgardarchaeota; class Lokiarchaeia; order Sigyniarchaeales; family SOKP01; genus Loki-b32. The sequence goes on along the minus strand of JBHLLI010000063.1, from coordinate 11,016 downwards.
TTGTTAAACAATAAACTTCAAAAAGGTTATTGATATGGCTAAAGATAAAATTATTGGCGCAATTGTAATGGTTGTAGGAATTTTAATCGCAATCGTCTATACTATGGGTAGCGTTGTTGATTTAATGTTCGATACACTATTGGATAACCCCAATTGGGATTCATGGATTCGCCTATTTAATGTAGATTGGCTTGACTGGAGACTCTTTGTAGTAGCTCCAATGTGGCTTCTTGTTATATTAATATCAATTATTGCTATTTGGATCGGATATAGTATGTTAACTACACCAGCCCCTGTTCCGCTCGAAGAATTGGAAGAGGAATTAGCTGCTGAAGAAGATTAATAAAATAAATTTTTTATTTTTTTTTCCATTTTAAAATCAAAGATTATATCAAAAGAGTATGCTTTTTGGGTATAATTCTGTTGACCTAAAATTCCACCACATTATAAGTAACTATAGTTCCATCATCAAAGCAACTAATTAGTAATTTATTTTCCATATTAAACTGAATTGAATTTAAACAGGATGAATAAGTTTCATTAAAAAGTATTTCTCCTGTTTTTTCTTCTATTATAATAAGTTCCCCGTTGGTAGTACCTACGCAAATAAATATATTATTAGAAATATCTATTATATATAGGCATTCAGTATTAAACCCTTTAATTTCCCATTTATACTCAAGATATTCGTTAATACAGATAATTTTTGAGGAAAAATTTATATTCTTTATTGAGATTGAATTGTTAAAATAATCAAAAGAATAGGAGCTTATAATTGCACTTGTACATTTTTGAGAAGGATAAGATTTGCATTTCCATATATAATTTTGAAATTTTTTTGTTTTGAATTCATTTTGTGTTTTTTGATCTATAAAATGTAACTTCTTATCGTCACCACCACACAACACCACCCAGCCTTTAATTGAATTAAGAAAACAAGCACATCGAATCTTATTAGAAAATTGTTTAAACCATTGTAGTTTTCCGTCAAGACCATTAAAAACTCGTATTGTGCCATCATTTCCAGCGCCTAATAATTCTATTTTATCATTTTTGAAAACAATCACATCTCCTATGCCATCTTGAAAAATTTGGCCCCAAATTAAATTGCCATTTAATGGATTCAAAATCCTAATTGTTTTGTCCAGAGAGAACCCGATTATTTCATTATAATTGTCATAATTAATGTTTTCTATAAGAATACCACTAACCGATGAGTTAAACCTGTGTTCCCATACCATTTGCAGATTATATTTTAAATTGCATTTAAATGTTCTTAAAAATCCGTCCATTCCTCCTAAAATTAACTCATTTTCTCCATCATTATCAATATCAAATATTTTTAAATGCCATATGGGTTTATCTTTTGAAATTAATTCTTTATGTAATAATTGGCCATCTAGGGAAATAATGAATATTCTACCGGTTTTATTATTGGTAATAATTTCTTTATTTCCATCATTATTAATATCTGCTATTTGAAATCCTAGAATTGGTTCATCATAATTAGATGACCAAAGTTTTTTAACTTTCAAGGTTCATTAAAATTTTAATATTAAAAGAATCGTTTTAAATTAAAAAAATCATAATCAGTAGATAACTTTACTAAATAAAAACGAAATTTATATTTTTTATATTATTATCTATGTTAGGATTATTAAAATAATAATCAAAAAATATGAAATAAGTAATACAAGGAGTAAAAAAATCATGTCCTTCGACATAAAACTAGACTTAGATGCATGTACAGGATGTGGTACGTGCTATGAAGTTTGCCCTTCTGAATGCTTTGGTGAACCTGAGGGAGGTAAAGTAAATGTTCTAGAAGAAAACAGAGAAGACTGTGTAGGATGCAGGGCTTGCGAAACCCAATGTCCTGAAGAGGCAATAGAGATTATAGAAAACTAACTTTTAGAATCAGAAATCATATTTTCTTTTTTTTATTTTATATTATTATTTATCCTTTACAATTCTTACCAGAGTAATATTCTACCACATTTTTTGCATATCCCTTCATTTATTTGAGAGTTAATACAATTTTCATGGTATTGGGCTTTACAAGCTTGACACACATAAATTTTACCTTGATATTCTGTAAAGTCGAAATCACAGTATATACATTTATTTGCAAACGAAAAATCTGTACTATTTATATTTACTTCAACTATCTGAGAAGTTTCTGTTAACTCAGTCCCACCTGTAGAGGGTGTTATATAATCAGTTTGTTGGGGTGGTGAAACCCACTGTTCTTCTAAGGGCGGCTGATATTGTTGTGGAGTCTGAGTGTAAGGCGTTTGCCAATCAGAAACATAACCTGGGGCGGGTTTTTTTGATATACCCATTCTGTGGGAGACTTTTTCATCTAATATGTTGGTAAGGATTAAAGCAGAAGCATATTTCCCTTTAGCTCCACCCTTTTGCAGATGAGTATGGCTAATCATATGAATTACTCGTCCTCCCATCTTACCATAATCAAACTCAACCAGTACGGGGGATTCTCCCCATTTATTTTGAATTTCCCAGGAACCTATTAATATTCTCACAGCTTGAGGATTCAAAATTTGAATTGGGAAAGATCTAGTCTCTAGCCACCATCTAAATTCACTTTTCTTGGTATTTTTAGCTGTTTGTTTTTGCCATTTACTTTGCTGAATTTCACTAAGTACACCATCTAAAAAAGGATGATTTGGATTAATAACTTGACAAGCAACAACCGCATCTGCGGTTCTTGCACGATTCCAGCGAATATAGCCAGGAAATATATTTTCAATAATACTTTGTATAGCCCAATCAGTTGTTATTAACCAACCTCCATTCACTACAAAATCTTTTACTTTTGGATAAGAGGCATGTGGGATATCACTTCCGGGGCACCCTATAAGTAAGACATCATATTGAGATAAGTCTTCTTTCATAATTTGTTTTTCATTGATGACTTTTTTTAGTGATGCATACATATGCTCTATTACTTTTTTAGGTTTTTCATATCTACCATTAACAGCTAGTATTTTTCCATGTTTTTCGACAGCTTGCACTACCTCTTTTTTATCAAGTGCTTCCATTTTTCGTTTCTTTACTTCCGAATAAAGATCCTTCCAACTCATTTGATCAGCCTTTAAATAAAGTTATAAGGAATTTGATGTTATTTTATAATTATTATAAATGAATTAATATATATATTTTGATTAAAAGGGATAATATTGGTAAATTTAAAAGATTTAGGACAACCATTTGGATTTTGGGAATATTTCGAAAAAGTTTCAAAAATTCCTCGGTGCTCTGAGCATGAAGAGAAGATTAGAACCTTTATAAAGGAAGAATCAGAGAGATTGGGTTTTAAATATAAGATTGATTCAATTGGAAATCTTTTAATTAGTATTCCTGCTATATCAAAAAATTCAAAAAATTGTGTTTTACAATGCCATATGGATATGGTTTGTGAAAAAAATGAATCTGTGACCCATGATTTTTCAAGCGATCCATTAAAGTTAAAGATTGAAGAAATAAATAATGAAAAATGGGTTACAGCAGAAGGAACTACTCTAGGAGCCGATAATGGAGTAGGAATATGTTATATTTTAACCCTGATGGAAAAGATTCAGAGAGGTGAATTAATCTTTGATTCGTTAGGGTTTGAATTTTTATTTACTGTAGATGAAGAACAAGGTTTACGAGGTGCTTTCGCTGTTGAGAAAGATTTTTTGGATGGAGATTTTCTTATTAACCTTGATTCTGAAGAGGATGATGCTGTTACTATAGGATGTGCTGGAGGTCTTGTTCATATTATCGAAATTAAAAAAGATTCAATAAACATCAATGTTCAAGAGGATAACTTGATGCCTATAAAAATTTTTATTTCTGGGTTATTAGGAGGACATTCTGGAGTAGATATTCATTTGGGGCGAGGAAACGCATTAAAAATAATTGGACAACTTCTCTGGGAGTTAAATGAAAAATATTCAATTTATATTAGTTCTATCGATGGTGGCAATCGAACTAACGCAATACCAAGAGAAGCATCATCTATTATTTTTATTGAAAAAAGTAGTGCATCAGAAATCCTTAATTATACCTACAAGATTTTTAACGAAATATTGGTACTCTTTGATGGTGTTGAACCAAATTTAGACTTATCTATAAAGGAGTTAGAAGATTATACCAATAACGAAGTTATGTCAAAAAATCTTCAAGCAAATCTATTAAATATAATGTATCTAATCCATAACGGTCCTATCTCAATGCATCCTCGAATAAAAGACCTTGTATTTACATCTTCTAATTTTGGGGTAATTATTACTGAAAATGATAATATAATAATAAAATTAAGCCAAAGAAGTCTTAGTGAATATTTAAAATATGTAATCTGGGAGAAGACTAAGGTTCTTTTTGAATTAAGTAATTTAGAAATTAATATCAAAAGAGATTCTGATTATCCTGGTTGGACACCGAATTTTCAATCTAAATTGTTGGCGAAATATAAGGAAGAATATCAGGAAATCTTTAAAGAAGACGTAAAAACTAAAGCTATTCATGCTGGTTTAGAATGTGGGATTTTGAAAAAAAAGTTTCCTCAGATGGAAATGATTTCAATCGGACCTACAAACGAAGGAGCCCATTCTCCAGATGAAAAATTAAAAGTTCATTCTGTTGAAAATGTCTGGAAAGTACTGCTTAATTTACTTAAAAAATTAAGTTAGAAAATTGTATTTTGTACAAATTTAATTAAAAAAGTTAATAAATTTAATTTAATAATTATTTCATAATTTATGCAAAAAAACACATCTAAGAAAGAGGAAATCATTGGTTCTGAAACAGTTATAGAAAAGATTAAAACCAGTACACCTTGGATTTTCGGAAATTCATTAAGAAAACCAAAAATTAATTTTCCGAAAATGAAGCTTCCTAGATTTTCTCTTCCAATGCCTTCAAGATCTTTAACTATTATAGCTGTCTTAGTAGTGTTGTTTTTACTTCAGATGGGAGTAGTTTATTTGATAGTTAGAGAACCTTCCCCGCTAGGGGCTACACGAGAGGGAGATCCTGTTTTTATCTATCAAGATATTCACGATAGTTATATTATAGAAAGTATTGTTGCATCTATTTTGATTTTATTTTGTTCTACAGGTTTTATAATGTTATATCAAGCATCCAAATATGTATATAATAAAAAAATGGCAGTTTGGATACTGGTTATTGGTCTTTTAGTAATAATTATAACTTTCATACTCCTTCAATATATCATTGGTATTAAAGCAGGAACAATTGAATATTAATAATTCTTATTACGGTATTCGACGTACTGGACAAATCTATGCTTATCAAAAAAAAGAAAAAGAATTTTTAAAAAATATAAATTTAAATCTTTAACTTTTACCCTGTAAATGCATTATATCCGGCTTCATCTAATAAATTGCCCTTTTCTGCATCCCAATTAGATGGATTGATTTTAAAGAGCCAAGCGGCAAATGCATCTTCATTTATTTTTTCTGGTTCATCCATCAAATCTGAATTAATTTCAGTTACACTCCCACTTACTGGTGAATAAATATCACCAACCGCTTTACTTGATTCAACTGTGCAATCAATTGGATCACTTGAAGGTTCATCCCCATCCATTTTCACTTGTTCAAGTTCAGCACCTTCAAGACCTTCCACATCAACAAAACTAATTTCTCCAAGCTGTTCTGCAGCATAAGGAGTAATTCCAACCATATTGGTGCCATCATCAAACCATTGATGAGTTTTAGTAAACCATTTAGCCATTTTTATCTAACTCTTTTTAACTTAATTATATTTTCTAATAAAATTGAATTATATAGTATGTTGTTATTAATTAAGGTAATAATTTAAAATTTTATTATTGAGATATTCAATTAAATGATCTAAAAGATGGGTTTAAAAATAAAGGAACGATTAGATTTCTACGATGAATTCAAGGAATGGTATTTTGAAATAATAAAAGACTTTAAATTTAGTCATCAAAATGATTGTAAGGCTCGGGATTTCTTATCAGATTTATTAGAAAAAAAAAAAAATTGGAATTTGGATGAAATTTTAAAATTATTTAACGAGAGAATATCCTCAAAAAATGCAATAATTGTCTATGGGTGCGGACCCTCTTTAGAGAAGACTGTTGATATTATCTTAAAAAGAAAGGGTTTGGATTTTTTTAACAAATTTATAAATATTACTGCAGATGGTGCCTCAGTTCTGTTAAGAGAAAAAAGTATTGAGATCGATGCAATATTTACTGATTTGGATGGTATATCAAAAACTGAGTTCTATTATGCAAAATTTAATATTGTTCATGCTCATGGAGATAATTTGGCAGCACTAAAATTTTTCAAGAAGGATATAATGAAATTTAAAAATGTTATAGGTACAACCCAAGTAGAGCCGACCATAAATTTAATCAATTCTGGAGGATTTACTGACGGTGATCGAATACTTTTTTTCATAAAGTCTTTAATTTCTTCATTTCATATCATATATCTCATTGGAATGGATTTTGGAAGTAGAATAGGCAGATATTCAAAGTTGAATGTAGAAAAAAGTCAAAATGCAAGTCCTGAAAAGTATAAAAAGTTAAACTACGCATTATTATTAATAAAATGGTTAAAAAATAAAATTGAAAATGAAATTAATTTCGTTAATTCTGAGCATTTATCCAAAGATTTTACAAATCTTTCAATAGATGAATTTTTAGATATAAATTAAAGTTTATAATCTTGAATTCCTGAAGAAGTAATTTTATAGAGCAGCCTTTTTTCAGGTAACCTTAAGGAATTGATTAACTGAACATACCTCTTATCTTGTTCTTTATAGTCTAAATATATATATTCCGAAAAATAATGATTCAATAATTGATTCCCAGCAGGTATTTCTCGAATTGAAGATTCTCGATTTAAATTTGAGATTACTTGAGCAGTTGTTATGGTGATTAAATTGTGATCCTTAGTAAGTTGGTTAATCTTATCTAATATTTTTAAAAAAATTGTTTTGGTTTTGGTTGAAGAAATATTCTTATTTGCTAATTCAGAGCTAAAATGATTATTTAAAGTGTCAATAATTAAAATATTAATTTCGTTTAATTTTAAAAAATTTTCAAGTTCTTTTAATGACAATAATAAAGCGGAATTACTCATAATTTTTGATACCAGAATTTTACTAAGTAAATTTTGATATTCAATTTCACTATTTAGGATTAATTCATTAATCCTTTCAGGACGAAATGTATTTTCTGTATCAAAATAATATATAAATTCTGGTTTTTTCTGCTTAGGATATTCAAAAATCTTAAGGAATTGAATATACGCTTGAACACATAATTGGTGACACAACTGAGTCTTTCCAGTTTTGTTTGCTCCAAAGATTAAATATTTTGTTTGTGAGTGAAAACCACCTCCTAGAATTTCATCAAGATTCTTTGCTCCTGCATTTAAAATGTAATGATTTTTTTTTAAAACTTCAGAATTTCTAAGAATCTGTCCTTTTTTTATTATTTGTTTATCATTGATTTTTAATAGTTCGCATATAGCCATTATAATTTATATTTGAAAATTTCAATATAAATAAACTTTGATTTTACGAATATAAAATAATCTAAGGATTCATATGAAATTTGAATAAAATCGAAAGATTAATTTTAAAATATTCATAAAGATTATATCATAGTGCTTTTAATTATAACCATTAATAATTTCATAATTAGAAAATCAGAGTAATAAAAGAAAATATGGCAAAGAAGAAAAAAGAAACATGTCCTTATTGCGGAAAAAGTTTTGCTTATTTATCTCGGCACAAGTGTAAAATTAAAGAACGTGTTGAGGGCCCTTTAGAAGAAAAGACGGATGTTGAGAGAAGAATAGAAAGAATTGAAGAAAAGAAGAAGGAATTTAACCGAAATTTGAGAAAGGATGAAAAATTGGTTCTTTCAATAATAAATCGAGAAAAAGATATATTATTTAACAGGTTAATGGAACTAAGTAATAAACAGCGGAATGATCTAGAAGAAATATTAGAATTCTTAGCATTGCAATCAAAAATCAAAATGAAACGGGAATTAGTTGATGCCTCATGGACAAAACATATCTTTGCTCTTGAAGAAATTGAAGCAAAAATTCAAGATCTAAAAATTAATCAAAAGAGAAAAGATTTTATTTGGAGTATGTTTTCAAAACAGCCATGTTTTATTTGCCCTTTTCGGGATAAATGCAATGATACTAATCTAGATCAATTTAATCCTCAACATTGCCCATGGTTAACCGAATGGATAGAAATATTATCAAAAGGAGAAGACTATAGTATCAATTTTGACGAAATTGAATCCCGAATGCAGAATATATAATTAAGTTTTACTTAGACCTACAAGAAAAATTTCATTACTTTTCTTTTTTGAGGATTTTGGTTTATAAGATTTTAGATATCGAAAGATTTTTTTCATTTTTCTTATAAAATTATCTAAATCTGAACCTTGGAAGGCTTTTATAACCAAATTACCTTTGTATTTCAGGTTCCTTTCTGCCAAATTCAAAACTATGTTGCATAATTCTATTTGTTTAATCTGATCTGTGAATTTATTTCCCGATTTTTTTATTGATGCATCGGATATAATTAGATCTATTTTACTTTCAAAATATGAATCAATATGCTCTTGTATTTCCCCTTTTGTAAGATCTGCTTTAATAATATGTATATTTTCAATCGGAGTGACACTTTGAATATCGACTCCCATTATTTTGTAGTGATCACGGTGATAAAATTGATCCTTATATTTATCTAAATTTTCTTCAGCAAATTTTTTAGCGACTTGTAACCATGAGCCAGGCGCGCATCCTAAATCTAATATATAAAAAGCTCTTTTAAAAATATTAAACCTTTTCTGTAGATCATATAATTTGTATGCTGATCTTGCCCGAAACCCCTCTTTTTTTGCCTGCTTGTAAAATGATTCTTGTTTATGCAAATCCCTGCTGCTAAATAATTTAGTTAATATAATTATTTTTTTAATTTAAATAAAACATTTTTTATTGAGAGTATATCTAAATTAGTTTTTATAGATAAAAAATCAAAATGGGTTCTTGAAGCTCGATATCCCATATTTTTGATTTCTTCAATAATCACTTCTATTTTTGGAACAGATTTTAGTTTTAAGTTCTGACAAAGATTGTGAATATTATAATATGAAATAGGCATATCATTTTCTACAATTGCGTAGGTTAAGAGTTTTTCAATTCTCTTTTTATTTGGAGTTCTCGTTTTATTATTTAAGGATATAATTTTTTTTATATAATAATCGTCGTGTAATTTTCCAATCCATAAAGGCCCTGCAAAATCAAGGTCTCCTCCACTATCACATATAGGACATTCTTTAGGAATAACTAGGAAGTTATTTGCAAATGCAGAGCGATAACCACAATTATTACAATGTATTATATATCCAAGGTTATGAAAAGATTTTGAAATCAATTTCTTATTCTTAAATGTTAGGCAAAAAATTCTAATAAAATGCCCTGAATAGAATGTTAAAAGGGGAATAATTCCAAGTTTATTTATATTGGCTATTTGAGAAATTAAAAATATTAAAATTCGTCCACCGATCTCTTTACAATATTCATTATGGAGAGGTTTAGATAAATATTTCCTAATACAAGCTTTTGGCCTCACTCCAAATAAAACTGCTGTATCTGTAGCTGTAATACACATTAATCCTTTTTCTTTTTGTAGTGTTTTGAAAGCTGAATCTATGTAGAGATTTGGAGTTCCAAATGGATCGATTGAAATAATATTTGGTTTTTTCTGATGTTCAATTGACCTACTCGCAATTTCAGAAAAAAGAAGATTAGCATCTTTATTCGTGACACTGTATTGATATTTTTGTTGATCTAAATTGTTAATTTGCAAATTTTTCTCAATTAAATTAATTGCTATAGGATTGATATCATTAATATAAATTTTTTTAACGTCTGCACACTCTTTCAAAATTCTAATAGCACTTACTCCCGATGCAGCCATTGAATCTATAATGATGAGTTCCTTTTGATTGAATAATTCTTTATAAGCATTTATACCTAAATTTGTAATATCTCGATTAATTTCCATTTTTTTATTATAAAAAACATTCATGCCTTTAGAGGGTACTGTTTCTTTATCGATTTTATGAATGTAAAATTCTGTAGAGCTTTCTCTAATTAAAGTTAGATCTTTTTGTTCCATTATATGATCTTAAATAAATTTAACAAAAACATTAAACTTTGTAAAAATAATAAACCCAATTTTGTAGAAATTAACCAATTATTATGTTATTCGAAACCTTTTTCTTTCAAATTTGAAATAAATTCCAGAGTATGGTTTTCTTGAATGTCATTAAAAAAAAACTTTCTCTCATTTAACTTACTGGTTTTGCCTATTTTTAATTTAAAATTTACCCAATACTTCATAACGTTCCCACCACTTTCCACCTCTATTGTAACATCATCTAGGATTTTTCTACTTATTTCATTTATTATTAAAATTTCAAGTCCATAATTTTGATTTAAATATGTTAAATTAGCTAACATGAGGTTTAATTGGTAGTTCAAATTGTAATTCTTTTCCTTTTTGTTTTTATCTAATTCTAATTGATATAAATTCGTAATGGAATCAACTATGAACATTTTCAATTTGGGTTTATGATTAATAATGAAGAATTCAAAATTAAGAATAATACTACTTAATTCCTCAAAGTTAGTAGTCTGAATAAATATAATATTTTCTAAAATTTCCGGAGAATATTTATTAATTAACAATATTTTTTCTGATGGGAAATTGGGTTTAGTGTAAATATATAAAGTGAATTTTCCTTGGTATGCATAATTTAATGCTGTTTGGAGAGCAAATGTTGTCTTTCCAACACTAAAATCTCCAAATACGGAGAAAATCCCTTTAATAGTAACCTGGGATTTAAAATAGTTATTTAATTCTGGAAATTCAATATTTATTCTTTTTTCAAGGATACTAATTTGAATTAAAACATAA
>JBHLLI010000062.1:0-23508 GCA_048885765.1 Candidatus Hermodarchaeota archaeon | reverse complement strand
TTTTAAGTATGGTCTTTTGAAAAAATTTTTGTTTAGATAATTTTAAAATACAAAATCTCGAAATTTAATCTAAAAAGACTTATTTTCATTAATCAATTTAAAGATATTTGAATTAAGAAAAGATATCTATATGATTTAGTTTAATTGATTTCTTAAGTTATCTAGAACATGTTCAAATTCTTGGTATAATTCTGGATATATTTTAGCAAATAATCTATACCAATCCAAACCTACTAATCCTCCACTAAAAAAACTGAGCATAATTCCAATCAATACAAGCGTTTCATGATTTAACATGAATAATTCTTCAGGAAAAAAATCGGTTCCATGAATAAAAATATTAACAGCAATGCTACTGAGCAATACTCCAAAAGGATACAATAAAATTTTGGGAAATTTAAAGAATTTGATGGAATCAGGAGTAATTGGGTAAAATGTTGCTGAGGAATAATTTTTATCCGCAATTTCCCGTTTCTGGATGATTTTAAGCCTAACCAAGTCCCTCCAATCTCTAAAAATTAAAAAACTTCCGAAAAAAAGAAATAGATAAAGAAGGACCATATCAATGGCTAAAAAAATCCTTAATTCTTCCCGAAAAACCTCATATTGTACCAAAGTGTATCGTATTATTATTAGGAGAGTAGAAATTAAAATGAAGATTATTCCCAAAAATCCTTCGTGGATATGATAATTATGAAGTAATTTCCTCGAATGACCCCTATTAGAATTATTTTTGATAAAATTTATAACAATCAATGTTAGTCCTGGTGATAAAATAGAAAAACTTAGAATTGCTGAAAGATGTCTTATTATTGTTAAAATAGGAAGCCAAAATCCTGATATAAAAGTTTCTAAAGCATAGATTATTATCCATGCTGGAGTTCCAAATATTACTACAATGCTAAAAATAATAATATATGTTTTAATGTCAAATATGAATATTAAAATATAAAAAAACAAAATAAAATAACTTATAGTAATCATCCAACTTAAAGAGAGTTCTAGGGAAGCATCAGGATAAAACAAATTATAGTAAAAGAAATAATACAGGATAAAAGTACTTATAATGATTAGGCAAATTAAAATAACTATTCTAAAAATCAAATAATATTTTTTCATCAATAAAAGTTAAAAATTATAATTAGAAATTAAGCTTTTGGCTTCAATATACTTTCTCAATTAATGAATTAACAATTAATGGAGTTTATTTATAAAATATTAAATGAATAAACTTATAGTATTTTTAATTTTGACAATCGATTAAATATGATTAGGAATCAATGGTATGCCGTTTTGGAATCAAAAGAAATTTCAAAAGGTAAATTAATTGGTGTGACACGTCTTGGGGAACAATTAGTTCTTTGGCGAAATAAAAATGGAGATGTATATTGTTTAAGAGATAAATGTGCCCATCGAGGAGCGCAGCTAAGTATAGGCAAAATATGCGATAAAGGAGAAAAAGTTAAATGTCCATTTCATGGTTTAAGATATGATAAATCAGGACGATGTACAAGAATACCCGCAAATGGAAAGAACACACCTGTACCCGAACAATTTAAAGTCATCGCCTACCCTACCAGAGAAAACTATGATTTCATTTGGATTTGGTGGGGAGAAATTCAAGAAGAATATCCTCCATTACCCTTTTTTCAAGATATTGATAGAAAGTTTTCGTATAAAACTCACACAGAAGTATGGCCTGTTCATTATAGTCGTGCTATCGAAAATCAACTTGATGTTGTTCATTTACCCTATGTTCATCATAATACTATTGGGCGAGGTAAACAGACACTTGTTCATGGACCGCTGGTTGAGCCCTCTGAAGATGGAAATGAATTTACTTTCTGGGTTTATAATCAGAAAGATGATGGAAAGACTACACCATTAAAACCTGAAGATTTCACTGAGGATATGAAGGTTTTTCATCTCCAATTCAAATTCCCTCATATTTGGCAGAATTATCTTGGAGATAAAGTTCGGATCTTCATCGCTTTTGTACCTATTGATGAGAAACACACTAAATTTTATATGAGATTCTATCAAAAATTTCTCAGAATTCCCATTTTAAAATCCTTCGTTAACTGGATAGCCAACAAATTTAACATAATCATCCTTCATCAGGATAAAAATGTAGTTATCACACAAAAACCCATTAAAACCCAATTGAAAATGGGAGAAAAACTAATTCAAGGGGATAATCCCATTATATATTACCGACGTAGAAGAGAAGAATTATTAAGCAATAATAATTAAAATTGAATCTTCTGTTTACAAAAATAAGCATTTAAATACCTACTTTCTTTAACAGATACCTCAAGGTTAAATTTCTTTATCGTATCTTTAGCATTAACTGCATCAGGATGATTTATGTTGTGTTTTCTAATTTGTTCTACTCCCTCTTCGGTTAATTCAATTATAATCAAGTAACCATCATGCTTCATAACCCGTAGCATTTCATTAATAGCACGAACTTTATCTTCAATATGATGCAACGAAGTATAGAGAAATATCGCATCAAAACTCTCATTCTCAAAAGGTAGATTTTCAGCATAAAATGGTTTGAATATGATCTTATCCTCCACATCCACTAATTTTGCTCTTGATTTCCAATCAGCCCATTTCGCATTCTCAGGTTCACCGGTAATAACATTGTATCCATGGAGTGCCAGAGTTATTGCCATAAATCCCCATCCAGTACCTACATCTAAGACTTTTGACTTTTTATCTAAGTTTAAATCCGTTATAATTATGTCCAAAAAGTCAGCATCTCGACTAAATTTTTCCCCTAATGTCTCCTTAATCTTCTCTAAGCTCATTATCTTACTTTTATTTAATTTTTTTAAATACATAAGCACTTGAAGTTTTAGTATAACCTACTCCGCGATTGAGTTTCTTTAAATAGTTTTTAGTAATTTTCAATTCTGGCTTTTTTGGGATGAAATATTTATCCAAATTTTTTTCAGTTAACCGATATTGGCCATTACTTTTATAAATTGCTGCTACAAATTCAAAATCATCATCTAAGTATGCTATACCTGCATCTCCATGACTATTATTCGCAAGTAGAATGCCATTCTTCTTAAGATATTTCTTACAGTTTTCAGACACAAAACCAGCGTACAATGATATTAATAAATCAAAATATTCAACATCTTCTCCAAAATCCAGATTATAATCAGAGTAATGATATCGTATTATTGGCGTTTTATTATATGCTCGGTTTTTTGAAATAAAATCAATTGTATCATTAGCATTAAAAAATTTATCCGCTTTTTTGAAAGAATCAATATATACAGTTATCGGAATATAAAATGAAGGCGCAATATCGATATAGCTTCCGGGATATATAGCACTTTGTACTCCATATCGTTCGACCAATAACCTAAATATCTCTCTTCTATCACCATTGTGAAAGTATTTTCTGTACTGTTGTTCGGCACTCAAATCTTTTTTGGGCATAAGACTATATGACATCATTTTAATATCTACTTTTTCTCGAAATCTAGCGAGATAGAGTTAATACAATATCTACAACCCTTGTTCTCCGGGACATCATCAAACACATGTCCTAGATGCCCACCACAATTTTTACACAGAACTTCAGTACGGATCATACCATGAGTTCTATCTTCTTTTTCATTAATGTTGTCTTTATTTAAAGGTTTATAAAAACTAGGCCATCCTGTTCCGGAATTGAATTTATCATCTGAAGAAAATAAAGGAGCACCACAACCAGCACACCTATAAACTCCCTCTTCATGGTTATTTACAAATTTCCCTGTAAATGGGGCTTCGGTTCCTTTTTCACGGAGAACTTTATATTGTTCTTTAGTTAACTTTTTCTTCCATTTTTCTTCTGTTATTTTTGATTCCATACATTTCAAAAGTAAAATTAAGTATTATAATCCATGTTTTATAAAGATTAAAGTGTATGCCTTGGAATGATTATAAATATAACATATAATTTAGCACAAGTTTATAGAAAATTAACCTTATGTTTAACTTTTCAAATTTCTTTATTAGTAAATATGGAGACTAAAAAGGCCATTTTTGCAGCAGGTTGTTTTTGGGGTGTTGAGGCTAATTTCAGAAAGGTAGAAGGAGTAATTTCTACTCGCGCAGGATATACAGGCGGAAATTTTGAGAAACCTACTTATGAAGCTGTATGTTCTCATAGAACTGGTCATGCTGAAGCTATAGAAATTACATATGATCCTAGCATAGTGTCCTATGATGAGCTTTTAGATGTATTTTGGTCAATTCATGATCCCACAACTTTGAATCGTCAAGGTCCTGATGTAGGATCTCAATATCGATCTGCAATTTTTTATCTAAATGAAGAACAAAGAGAAAAAGCAGAGAAATCTAAAACGAAACTTGAAGAATCTAAACGGTTTAGAAATCCAATTGTGACTCAAATTGTACCCGCTTCTACATTTTGGAAAGCTGAAGAATATCATCAACAATATAATGAAAAGAGAAAAAATCGTTTTATAATTCACTTTTGATCAGGAATGAAAATTTCTATTCTAATCTGTGAAAATTATTTTTTTAATTTGTACTATTTTTTACTCTCTTTTCATTGATAATTAATTACGCTTAAAAGAGGTTTGGACTATCTCTTCAATGCTGAATTAATAATATAGCCCAAAATTCTTCCTTTTATCGAAAAAAATTCATTATATAATTTAAAAAGTTCTGAATCAAAAGAAGGATTAGCATTTAAATCAAGTAAAAAAAACTTAGAATCCTGATCAAGTAACCAGTCAAATCTTACGTAATCCTTACAATTAGTAATAAATTTTAAATGAGTTAATTTATCTTCAATTTTATTTAATATAGAATGTTGAATATCACACTTTTTATAATAATCTTCAACAGGAAGCAAACTATAATTTTTCTGTTCAAAATCATAGAATTTATTTGGGGTCACTTTTATTGTATACGCTTTTATGTCCTTACATTCTGCATTTCCAATAATCAGTGTTGTATATTCTCTAGTGTTTTCAATAAACTCCTGAATAAGTATTACTTCTTTTTGCCCTAAAATCTTCTCTATATACTCGATTCGAGATAAAACTTCTTTAAATGAATTACAAATACTTTTATCATCAAGGAGTAAAGAATCTCCGGAAATACCAATTTTAACAATGACTGGAAATTTTAAAGTATCAACTTTTTTTCCTAAATATTTAATATCAATCCCAGGATAATACATAATTGTTTGGGGATAATTCAGTCCCAAGTAATCAAAAACATATAGCATAAGATCTTTTCTTTCAAAAAATTCAACATTATTTGCCTGTCTTCCAGTATATTTTAACCCTAAATAATTGAATAACTCAATGAATAATGCATTTTTTGAAAAATCATTTTCATACCCGTTATCTGCTAAATTAACTACTAAATCTATTTCATCCCTATTTTGAAAAAAATAATCAAAACTTTTACTATGATCATCTAACATTAAGATATTATATTTCTTATTTAAGAGATTTAACTCATGTTGAAATTCATCAAAATCGGTATATCCTTCAATAGGTAATTCAAAATCATAAATTTTTATTTTATTCTTTTTATCATAGAAAAGCACTACAATGTTTTTCATGTAGAATTTTCAACTTGTTTTAATGAAAAAATTATAATTACTTTTTAATGAATGTTTAATCCCTCCAATATAAGCTTTTTTTAAAAATGTTAAGCTTATATTATACGGTTTCTTATTCGATGTTACCTATATTGAAATTCAATTTTTAATGAAATTATAAGGTGAGTATGATTTTACAAAAAAGATTTATACCTCTATTAATAATGTTAGGATTTTTAGCAATCCTAATTATAACTCCTCTCGTAGCTGCCGCATTTGGATTTCCTATAGTGGCTATGGACGACACTTTTATATCAATCGCCTCATTTGACTTTTATACTTTAGCCCATCTTCTTTGGGGTGTGTCTCTCTTTGTTATATGTTTCACATTCGGCTTTATAGCTAAAAATCGATCTGGAGATCCACACGCGCCGATTAATCCTCCTGGATTTAAAAAACTAGTAATTTACTGGGCCATCACTTTAGCCATTGCAGCAATATGGGAAATTCTGGAAAATACAGTATTAATTTTGGTTGGAATGAAGGTTGAATATGATAGTCCACCAAATATTATAACTGATATTACCATTTGGGGAATCGGAGGTTTAGTGAGTTGGTATATGACAGATATCATGTTCTTAAGTCATAAAATTATAAGAGCTTATTACATTTGGGGAACAATAAGTCTTGCTGCGGGAATACTGTTATTTTTCGCATTTGGTTTTATTACCACAAATTTTTAAAATCTTTTTTTTATTTTTTTTTGACAAAAAGAATACTGTTTTCTATGTAAGAGATATTAAGAGTATAAAGAATACGAAAAATACAATAACAAAGAGAATAGGAGTAATAAAAATCCATGGTTGAAATTGATTGAATAAATTCTTTCTTACTGTTGATTTTGGCCTTTCTTTGATAATTTGTTCTAATTCTGCTATTTTTTTTTCCATCTCTTGGATTTTAATATCTTTATTCCTAATAATCTCGGAAGTTTTATTTGTTTGCCCACAGTATGGACATATAGAAGCAGTTTGATCAATTTCTGAACCACAATTTTGACAATACATTTTCCTATCCTTTATGAAGCCTTATTATGGCTAGTAGGAATTTACATTAATAAAATTTGGCAAATTTAAACTTTTTTTGAGAATTTACTTAAAATTTCTCATAATCTTTTCTTTAAGAAGTTCTCCTGAGAACAATAGGACTATTCCAATTTCATTTTTAAGTAAGAAATATTTTGAAAAACTACTCTGAATCGCTGAAATAATGATTCCATAGATAAATCCTATCACCCATAGAACTAAAACCAAAAAACTCACCTCAATACCAAAATTCGATTTGACTGATAAATTAATATATCTATACAGGATACCCCAAGATAATAAAAACATTAGCTCGATTATAATTCCAAATTTAACCACTCTAGAGATTAATTTTTTAATCCTTTTCTCAGAAAAATTTGATTTCATAATTTTAATATCGTGAATTCCAAAAATTAAACGCTTACTAAGACTTGTTCCACTACGAAATGCTAAAAAAACTAAAAGAGCCCCAATAGAAATTGGAGTATCTAAATTAGACACATTTACCAAACCGATAATTATCCAGAGGAAAAAATTTATGTAGCTAAATATTTTATTTTTTGAATAATTTTCCTCGAGTTTGAAAACCTTTCGAAGGAAAATTCCTGTTATCTTTTGAAAAAATAAACCAAATGAGAGTGTTATATTAATTATAATAAAAGGAATTAAAATTATATAAGCCAAGACTAATTCGATTGATAACAACATAATAAATTAAAAAAAATCTATAGTTTTTCTATTGATTTAATTATCAAAAAAATAAAAAAAAAAAAATTTATCTTCTTTTTTTGATTGTTATAGCTGAGATCCCTATAATAATGCCAATAAAGGCAATAGTTGCGCTACTTCCAATGATTAAAGCAGTATTACTTGGATTTGATGGAACCAATACCGTCCAAGTAGAAAAATGATCTGTTGTTGCTGTCAAATATCCATCTTCTATATTAGTTGGAACAACTACCCATTCTTTCCCATTTCCATCATAATAAGCCCAATTCCCAAACCTATTTTGGTTGGTTACTCTTATTCTTAGTCTAGCTTGGGTAAAACAGATATTGTCTTCACAATTACATACACATTGACACTCATTTTGACATTGGCATTCACAATCGCAGATACACTGACACTCATTTTGGCATTGGCATTCACAATCACAGATACATTGACACTCATTCTGACATTGACATCCACAAACACAATCTAGAGTAATGCAGAATCCTTCTTGGTATCTATAAACATTCCGATTTCTTACTCTATATGTATTACCCTCCATTAAACCTAATTGAGTTTCTTCCCTAGTACAAGTCATAGTCATCTGAAGATTATTTTCTCCTTCAAGTTCAAGGACAAAATCCTTTTCTGCAATTCTTAGGGCGTCACAATTAATATTTATATCCATATATACATTAGTACACACAGTTAATCGAGTCATTTCGCGAAACTGAAACATAGTCCTAAGATTGGTTTGTAATTGCGTTTGAATTGAATCGCCATCCACTTCAATAACTTGATCAGGTTCTCCAAAAGCATTCACGTTAACTGTACTGATTAAAGAAAATACTATAATTAATGTGAAAGCAAATAACGCGATTTTATTAAATCTCTTCATAATTTTTTCTCCTAAATTTGGATCATTGAATGAATGGAAGTTATGATAAAAAGGATTGAGGTGCAATTATCCCCAATTATTTTATGGACTTATTGGTTAAGAATTTTAAAAAAGTTGTAGCAATTTATATCAAAAATTATATTTATAGAATAGAGATAAACTATTCTTCTTAAAAAACTTAAAGAATCATCCTAATTTTTTCTTAGTTGACTGGCTTTTTTTCGTGCATCTTGGGCACCTGCTATATCTCCCACTTTTTCGAGAATTATACTGAGATCATCCCATGCCTCATCATCTTTTGGATCAAGCTCCAGAACCTTCCTATATGCTTCAATTGCCCCTTTAAAATCTTTCTTTTTTTCAAGAGCAACCGCGAGATTGTACCATGCTAAGCCAATATCTGAATCAAGTTCAAGAGCTTTTCTATAAGATCTAATCTCTCCATCAATATCTCCAGTTTGCGCAAGCGCTAGTCCAAGATTGTACCATGCTTTTTCGTCCTCGGGATCAATCTCTAATGCTCTCTCAAATGCTTTCAACGCCTCTTCAAAGTTTCCAGATAGTACTTGAACCACTCCAAGATTGAGCCATGCCTGAGAATCATTTGGATTAATGTCCAAAGCCTTACAATAAGCTTTAGCAGCACCGTTGAAATCTTCCATTCTTCCAAGTGCTACGCCCAAATCAAACCAGATATCAGTATCTTCTGAATTCAATTCTAAAGCTTTCGTATATACCTTAATTGCATCCTTAAAATTATCAGTTTCTTCTAAAACAACACCGAGATTGACCCAAACTTCCACATTTGTTGGATCCAGTTCAAGAGCTTTTTCGTAAGCCTCAATTTCGGCTTGTGAATCTCCAATCTGACCATACGCTACTCCTAAATTAATCCAAGCCATTACATCTTTAGGATTGAGATTTAAACCCTTCTTAAAAGCCTCAATTGCTCCATTAAAATCTCCCTTTTCTCCAAGTCTCACTCCTAAAACAAACCATTCTTCAGGATCCTCTGGTTCCTTCACGTGTATCATATCTTGGTCTTTCATTTTTTATATTTTTACTCAGTAAAAGATATAATAGTTATTGCTATTTTTAATCTTTTTTGACATTATTAATACTTACACTTATAGATTATATATAGATACAATTGTCTTTATTTTTCTTTTAAATTTTCTGATAAGGTATTTTAAAATAATTTATGGATTTTATTAAAAATCTTTTTATTCATAATTAATCTATGATATACCATTAGAAAATAAAAAAAAAGAGTTTTGATAAGGGTGGAAGCACTTTTAGGTTTTTTAATGATATTGATTATCAGCCTTTTGAGTTTAGTGGGCGTTTTTATGATTTCACTTAGAGAAAAAACATTAGATAAAATATTATTTGTTCTCGTGGCTTTTGCTACCGGTACAATTTTAGCTACTGCATTATTTGATTTAATTCCAGAATCTCTTCACCATCTTGAAGAATTAAATGCAGGAGCATGGAATATCGCTGAAAGTCTCCTTTTTATATTAATTATAATAGGCTTTGTAGTTTTTTTTATACTAGAACGATTTATATATTGGTTTCATGGGCATGCACATGAAAAAGAAAACCAATTAGTTTGTTATGATACTCTTACAGAGGGTTTAGATAAAGTTGTAGAAAAACGCGGAAACATTAAAAATTTTGCTCTTCTTAATTTAATTGGCGATGGATTGCATAACTTCTTAGATGGTATTATTATTATGGTTGCATTTCTAAGTGGAATTGGAAATGGTATAATAGTAACTCTCGCTGTTTCATTCCATGAGTTACCTCAAGAAATAGGTGATTTTGGAATCCTCATATATGGTGGTTTCTCTAAAAAAAGAGCAATTTTGTTTAACTTTGGAAGTGCACTAATTGCGCTCCTTGGTGGGTTATTTACTTACTTCTTATCAGCACAAGTTGATCTGTTTAACTTCTTCTTTTTGGCTTTTTCAGGTGGTGGATTTTTATATATAGCCAGTACAGAACTTATGCCTGAACTATTAAAAGAAAAGAATTTAAAGAAGTCTATCATTCAAGCCTTAGTATTTCTATGTGGAGTCATTCTGATTATGACTTTAGTATTTGTTTTACCACATGAATAGAGTAATTAGAAAGAAATCCATTTTTTCAACACGCTTCAAAATATTATTCAATTAATTGAGTTACCTTGAAATATTAGGGAATTAATAAAAAAAAAGGAGAAAGTATAAACGTGAAGAATATAAAATTCTTCATAACAGATTGTTTGAGGTTGAAGAATATGGAACCAATATTACCTGATAATTTACTTGAGTGCCCTTTTGCACATACTTGTAATCTTCCAGTCAATCAGCATTCATGTAATTTTCCTGAATATAAAGTATGCCCAGAATATCAAATAAAATTGAAAAAACTAAGATCTCCATCAGAAGTAGTTCATTAACAAAAGTTTTTAGTCTCTTTCTAATGAAAAGAAACTTATTATTTAATTAAATAATAAAAATCTTTGAGATGATTATGTTATCAAAACTAGTAAACTTACCTAATCTTATTTAAAATTATCAAGAAATCTTGACAATTTCTGGGTTTAACACCAAACCCTGTATCCCATCATCAGTTATAGAATTTGGGAATGCTTTCTTCATGATGTTATATCCTGCATTCACATCGGCATTAATAATCGTTCCATTGTGAGATTTGAATAAACCCCTCTTAATTCTCTTACCTGCATACATTAACTGTTTCTTGATTTCTTCTCCATCTAAAAACGAGCATTTACTAGTATAGCTCTCATCTATTAACACTACATTAATACCAATTAACGTTCCTTTATATGCAATCTGCTGATATAATTTATTAAAAGGAATTTGAACTAATTTTTGATTATTTACCCTCCCTATATTGCATTTCTGCTTCCACCCTTCGTTATATCCAATTACTATCGTCCCTATATCATTTTCTTTTGAATATTTAATCATATTCTTGGAAATCTTATGGAAGTGATCTATAATCTTGTTATTTCTCTTAAGGTGTAATCTCCTAATTTTTTTAGTGTCTACATAATTATTCTTCTTACCTTCAATGCTTCTATGGCGTGCTAATTGCTTGTTGTAATAATGATTTACAGATTTGACATTCCCACCTTTAATAATGAAAGGCTTCAAACCTTTATTATTTACAGCAGTTATGAGATTGTTCAAACCCAAATCAATACCTAATATTGCATCCTTATTCAAACCTAAATCTTTTGCTTCCCTCGTGTGTATTATTTCTATTTTGTATATATCCCCTAATGGTATTATTCTAACCTGTTGAAGTTGTTTAATGCGAGTTTTAACAGGTTTTAAACCACATTTCTTGGGAAAATGAAGGTATCCATCATCTTTTATTCTTGCATTCTGATTTGTGAAAATGACAATGGACTCTCCATCTTTTCTCTTATATCTTGGTATCTTAGGAACTTTTTTAAACTTGAATTTGTTCATGTTCCATTCTCTCTTAGCTCTAAAGTAAGATTTCCAATTCTTGACTACTAACTTTAATACTTGTTGAGAAGTTTGAGCTGGCAAGTTTTTATAGCATCTATGATGTTTTAAAATGAAATCTAGATCGTAATAACTGAGAAAATTACCTAAATTGAAGAATTCTTGTCTATAATACCAATTAGATAAATTATATAAATTCTTTGCTAAGTGACATAACTTAGAAAGTTCCTTTGATTTCTTTACTTGGATGATCTCAGTTATTTTCATTTAAGATTCATATTAATTTTAAAAAAATTGAATTTTTAATTATAAAAACTTATGAGATTTTCTAAATTATAGAATAATATGACAATTCTATTAAATCCTAAAAGTCATGTTCGTTTTTATCCCGATGATCGTTCAAAGGAAATTATGCTTAAAACGATTGAATTTTTTGAAAAGAAGGGGAAAGTGAAACTTAAAGAAGATGATCACAAAAGAGTGTGGTATTCAGATTTTATTGAATTTCAAAAGAAAAACAACATCTTTGCAGAGCTTTTAACACCTACAAGTTATGGTCTTGATGAAAATTATCGATGGGACACTTGGCGAATTTGTGAATTTAATGAAATTCTCGCATTTTATGGTCTTTCCTATTGGTATACTTGGCAAGTTACCATTTTAGGACTTGGTCCTATATGGATGAGTAAGAATGAAATCCCAAAGAAAAAAGCAGCTAATTTACTTAGAGAAGGAGCAATATTTGCATTTGGACTCTCAGAACAAGCTCATGGAGCAGATATATATGGAACTGAAATGGCTCTTACACCACAAGAAGACGGAACCTATAGAGCTAATGGAGAAAAGTATTATATCGGAAATGGAAACGAGGCGGAGATGGTTTCAAATTTTGGTAAATTTGCTGATAAAGATGGAAATATCCCCCCTTATGATATGAAAAATAAAGACCAATATGTCTTTTTTGTTGCTAACTATAAACACAAGAATTATGATCTTATAAAAAATGTCTGCGATAGCCAAAATTTCGTAGCAAATTTTGCACTTCATGATTACCCCATTACTGAAGAGGACATTCTTTCAAAAGGAGAGGATGCATGGAGTTCTTCACTCAATACAGTCAATATCGGTAAATATAATTTAGGATGGGCTTCAATTGGGATTTGCACACATGCTTTTTATGAAGCAATTCATCATGCTTCATATCGAAGACTGTACAATATGTATGTTACTGATTTTCAGCATGTTAAACAGAATTTTGTAGATGCCTATACCCGCTTAGTCGCTATGAAATTATTTGGATTGAGAACAGCTGATTATATGCGTATAGCGTCCAATAAAGATCGACGTTATCTACTTTATGCACCGGTAATGAAAATGAAAACCACAACTCAAGGTGAAGAAGTAATTAATCTTTTATGGGATATTATCGCAGCAAAGGGTTTTGAAAAAGATATGTACTTTGAGAGTGCAGCAAGAGATATCCGAGCATTACCAAAACTTGAAGGTACTGTTCATGTTAATATCGCTTTAATTTTGAAATTCATGTTAAATTTCTTTATGAACCATAAGAATTATGAGCCTGTTCCTAAACAAGATCAAGCCAAAAATGATGATTTTCTATTTAATCAAGGACCAACTCGTGGGCTTGGACGTGTAAGATTCCATGATTGGAAGCTAGCATTTGAGAAATATGATTTGCCTAATGTTAAAATTTTTCTGGAACAAATCAAGATGTTTAACTTACTAGGGACAAAAGCAATGCCAAGTCCTGAACAACAGAAAGATATGGACTTCATGCTCTCTGGAATTGGTGAAATCTTTGCTTTGATCGTTTATGCTCATCTTATAATTGAAAATACTCCAATCTATAACATTGATGAAGATACTTTAGACCAAATTTTCGACTTTCTTGTGAGAGATTTTTCCAAGTATGCATTAAACCTATATCATAAATCAAGCACAACACCTGAGCAAATGGAATGGTGTTTAAAAATGATAAAAAAGCCAAATGTTGATGAAAAAAGGTTTAAAAAAGTTTGGAACATTGTACATTCCTTGAAAGATGCTTACCAAATGAATGATTAAAATTTTTTCTTAATTATTCTTCTTCATTAGAAAATTCTCCCATTAAAGCTGTTAATAACTCTTTTTTGCTTTTTTTGGTATCTACGTCTGGTTCTTCTTCTGGTGAAAACAAGCTTTGTTCATCCTCAATATTAACTTCTGTCATTTTTTCTATGTACCCCTCATATAAATCATCAATTATATTATTTAGATTTCTAATAGAATCATCGATGACTGAGTTATTTTCTAACAAATCTTTTCTTGAATTAATCTCATTACTTATCTTCTTCACTTCTCTGGCCATTTTCTCTAAAGATTCAAATATGTATCGATCATCTAATAGTAAAGTTATTTTTTCCTCTTCCGAAATCTTTCTAATAACTTCAAGAACTTCCCAATATAATTCCTTTACCCAATTTTTAATTAAAAAGTCATTTTTTCTTATGCGGTCTTTATCATTATCGTCATATTTATCTAATTCTTTAATATGAAAACCTGTAAAAATATCCTCTTTTGATTGCATTTTCTCTGAGAAATCTCTGCACAAATTGGACACAGTTTCTTCAATTTCAGGTGAGATTTGCTGAGACGTTAATAATGATAGCATTAACATTTCTCTTGACCCTCTCGCCCAATCCGAATTAATTTGAAAGTAGTAATTTAAAAGTTTTAAATCTTCAAAAGTTTGAGTCAAGAATTCTTCTTTATTTGGTTGATCCATAATATCATATATTCTAGACGATATTTCTTTATCAACTTGCTTTTTAGGGTACGAATAAAATACTAGTGGTCCTATTTTTGTATGGAAATATGATAATATGACAATCATGAATTAATTCATTATAGAGTTCTTTTTATCATTATTAAATTAGTTTTAATTTATATTTATATTTCAACATAGAACGGTATATTAGATTAACTAAAAATGTAATCATTATAAAAGAGAGAATGTATATTTAAAAATTAATTACGATTCAAGAGTAATTCAGACAGATCTTGAAAGATACTCTCTACATTTTCCCCTGTTTTACTAGAAATTTCTGAAAAACCAGATAAATTATATTCTTGAGTTAATTTTAATCCTTCTTCTCTTGGTATTTCACGATATTCTTCCAAATCAATCTTATTCCCAATTAGTACGATGGGAACATTACCTGCCTTTTCTCTTACTGTCTCTATCCAAGTTTTCATCCTATTCACGGTTTTAGAGTTTGTAATATCATATACAATAATTACTGCACTAGCACCTAAACAATAATTCGGTGTAAGAAAGCTGAATCTTTCTTCTCCAGCAACATCCCAAATTTGCATTTTTATTTTTTTGCCTTTTACTTCGATATTTTTAACATGAAATTCAACCCCTATCACCAACCTTTCTGAGGGATCAAAAATATTATAACACAATTTTTGAGATAAATTAGCTTTCCCTACTTCTGGTTCTCCCAATAAGACAATTTTGAAATTATGGTCATAGCTGTAGGGAGGTCTATAAATGATCTTCCCTTCTTTTGCCAATCCAGTTTCCTTTTGGGAATCTTTTTTTTTCTTGAATCTAAAAAATTTTGAAAATATCTTCATAATAGATTTAAATTTTATGTGTGACTTTAAATCCTATTTTTAAAAACCTAATGCCTCGTTCTTAATAAAGAAACTTAGGCATATAAATCTTATATTTTGACTACTTTTTCATAGGAAATAAAGGAATTCATGATTTATTCCTAATTAGCAAATGGGGTTTATCTCTTTAAATTATTCAATTTCTGTTTACTTCAGCCCAACTTCTAAAAGACTTAAAATTAGAATTCCTTAGTTTTTAAAAGGGATTATTTTGAAAACTTCTCCATAGCTTAAAGATATTAAAATTTAAATAATTCATTTCCCATCATTATATAGGAAAATGAGTCCAACAATAGAAATAAATGATATTGTTAAAAAAAAGTTAGATGAAATCAAAGAAAAAAATGGAAGTGAAACATATTCTGATGCGATCAATATATGTCTCATTCAATTAAAATTACTTGAAGACAATCAAAATATATTATCTGAAATCAGGGACACAATAAAGACAATAGGTTCTGGGCCACAACCAGATATGCAAATGATTGATGCTTTGAGAAATTATGTTAATTCTGAAGATACAGGAGATAAATTAGCCATGTTTGTCAGACTTGTGGATTCAAAGGCAAACTTGCATAAATTGCTTGTATCGCAAGGTAAAGTTAGAGAAGCTCAGAATGTACATTCAGAATGGAGAGCATTAGTTGAAGTTGCAAATTTACTTGGCATTGAATCTCAACTCGAGATGATAAAAAAAGAAGAATAATTAGGTTTTAGAGTCATAGAGATCTTTTTCTGAGAAGATATACCCAGACACTTAATAGAACTATGAATAGCAAGGAAAAAGGTATTATATAAAACCAAGAGATGGGTGGGTTAATAGGTTCAATCATCAAATAAATTTTGATTTCATGATAACTATGTGTATATTCTAAATGAAGTCTATACTCTAAATCATCTTCATTTAAAATAAAGGGAGTTGTTATTCCATCAATTTTTACGTCGTAAGGTTTTAATAATACTGATTTGGGAATAAAAATAACAGCATTTCCTATAGTTCCAGTTTGGCCGTAAATCTCAAAGCTAATTTCCCTGCGAGTTTCATTAAATCGAAGCCCAAAATCAGAGGAATTAGATTTAACAATTACATTGTGGATAGTATCGTTCTTTACGATTATGTATTCAGTTTCAGTGTGTATTAATGGTTTAATTTGAAACATCTTTGCATCTTCCCAGCTTTCACACGTCCTTTGTAGAGCCCAAATATAATTTCCATCGTGTGCAATGGCCCATGTACCATCAGCAACGGGATAAGTCTGTCCTACAACCTGTTGCCAATCATGGGTATATTTAGTTAAATTTCCCCCTCCAGAGACTCCCCAAAAATGAGTGCCTGTCCACACTAATCCTCCACTAATACCTTCTCCAGGAACTGGGAATTCCTCGATAATCGCTCCAGTTTTATTAATCTTTCTTACTAAAGCTCCTCCCCTACTTGGAAGATAAAGAAACTCTCCATCTGAAGTTAACCCTTGTATACCACCCTCCTCTTTTTTTGGTAAATCAAATGAATCAAGTATAGATATCGCACCACCGGATATGTTGATCTTAAATATTTTGAGTTGGCTATGGTCATAAACAAAGAAATATTCACCGTCCCATGCCAAACCCCTAGCATTTTCAATGATATCGTTTTGGATATTGATATAATTTCCAGTTTCTGGTTCCATTCGAATAAAATTCTCCGCACTTCCAATCGAAGGATTCCAAAAATCAAATCTCCAAAGATACCCCATTGCATGTTCCAAAGCCCACCCAAAACTTAATCCTAAACCAATTCTTTTTATGACTTTTCTTGTTTCATCTATTTGATCATAGACATAATTATATTGGTCTAGTGGATCACCTGGAATATAACCCAACGTATAATTTTTTAAATCTTGATAATCGAAAACTGGGATTGGTAAAGTAATAACTGTTCCATTATCATTATTAATTAGGGTTACATTTGAATTTGGAGTAACTGTTACTCGTGGATGAGGTAAAGAGGGATCAAAAATATTCTCTTCTAACGTTGCATTTGAATGAGCCGCAATTGAAACAATATCGCCAGTGTAATTAACAAAATAATTTCCTTTAAGATAGGAATTAGTATTTTCTGAGTGGAAGGCAACTATTCCATTTTTAAATATATTCCTCCTAACAGTTGCATTATTAAATTGTTCTAATGCAATCTCATGATACCCATTTCCATATAGAGTGTTATTTACATATTCTACAGTAGAATATTCTGCATATAAGCCTTCTGTATTGACCCATCTAACTATTGAATTAGCAACTATCGATTCAGAGTGAAACTGAACTACTCCTACAAGGCCATATTCTATTATAGTATAATTAAATACGGAACCAGTCGTACCATTCATATATATACCATCCCAATCTCCATTAATTGGCGGCTCGGCATCTGACGTAAACCATATCTGCTCATCTGATGTCCCTAACGCTTTTATATTACCCAATACAAAAAGACTTAACCTTAAATAAGGTTCTTTATATCCTCTATAATGTTTAAATTTGATAACTGTTCCAGGTAAAATTGTAAGAGTTGCCCCATTTGATATGGTAATACTTTTAGTTACAAGGATATTACCACTCCATGTCTCATCAGTACTTATTGTCTCATTTTTTATCTGGGCTGTATTCAATCTAATTTCTGATAGATCCTTAAAATCCTTAGACTCTCTAAAACTAGTAGCTGAAAGATTTGTGCTTAAGGAAGAATAAAATGGATAGCCAATAAAAATCAAACCTAAAATAAAAAAGAAAATAGTAGTTGATAATTTATTCGATTTTAACATTTCCAACCCAATATTATTATTAATATTATATATACCACGATTGTATAAAAATGAAATAAATTTTTGCCCTGGATTATAAAGTAATTCATTTACTAATTAAATCTCAATTTTGTCTAATACATCATCAAGATAAAAAATCTTGCTTTGATCAACTTCTTCCCTTAGTGTGTTTGCTAAAGAATAATTAAAAGCCCATAATTCGAAATCTTTACCTAATGTTTTAATTTTTTTTACTAAAGGCAAAAAATCACCATCTCCAGATACTAAGACTGCAGTATCATATGCATCTTCATAGGCAAGGGAGATCATATCGATAGCAATTTTTATGTCTACTTTTTTTTCAATAGCATCATTTAAAACTATTTTATCAAAACTAGTATTAATAATATATCCGCTGTTTTTACTCAAGGCCTTATACCATTTTTTTTTCTCAGGACTTAAAGGGTAAATGGCACCCTCATAAAGAAATATGTTTTGCAATTCTCGCTCTCTAGTTATCACTTGTTTTAATCTTTCATAGTCTACTTTGATATTAAACTTTCTAAAGCCCTTGAAAATATTACTGTTGTCAATGAATATCGCAATTCTATCCATTATAAAAAAATAAATTGGTGATTATTAAAAATCCTTCATCCTATTAATTATGCTCTAAATTAAAATTTCAATGATTTCTAAACCATCCACTCCATCTGCAACATAAGCAATATTTGATATCACGTCTACATCAATAGCATGGCCACCATCGAAATATTGAGCTACTTTTATTGGACTAATGGGAAGATTAACATCAACGACAACAAGACCATTTATATAATCTGCTAGATAAACCTTATTTCCACTCGCATAACTACTGTAAATAACACTTTGCCTATCAAATACTCCTGCTTGAACTATATTTGATGGATCATTTACATTAAGTATTCTCAATTCTCCACCACCGGAACCATGATTTCCAATATATACAAAATCTTCATAAGCAAATGGATTCCAAAAGTCTACACCACTAGGAGCATAATTATCAAGTTGTACTGGAAGAGAAGGATTAGATACGTTTACGGCCCTCAAACCACTATAATCTGTGTGATGATCCACTATATATGCAAGAGAATTTAACACACTTACATGAATGCACGCTCCAGGAATCAAAAAAGTCCTTATTTCTCGAACATTTGTAGGATTACTTACATTTAAAATCACTAATCCTCTCGACCAATCTGCTAAATATGCGATCTCTCCTACTACTTCCACATCATAAGCTACACCACTTCCAGTATATTGGTCGATTTTTACTGGATTAGTTGGATCACTTACATTTAGAACTTCTAAACCTACCATTGAATTTGCTAAATATGCGATCTCTCCAATAACACTGACTTTCTGAGGAAGACCACTTTGATAATATGATTCTAGAATAATAGGATTAGCAGGATCAGACACATTAATTATTAATAATCCACCGGGGTTATTTTCTGTAGTATCTACTACATATGCAATGTCTCCATGAACCTCGACATCAGTTGCCATCCCACCAGTATCAATTTGCCCTAATTCTCTCGTATTAAATGTAATTGGAAATAAATTAACTAATAATGGAATTATTGTGGCAACACTCGTCAACAAGCTCACAGTAACAACTAATACAATTATTTTATGCTTTTTACTCATAATCATTACAACCATTATAATGAATAGGCTAAATCTTCTATAAATCGTATAAAAAGTTATTGGCCCCCAATAGCTTAAAACTAAATATTTGGAATTAAAAATAACTCCTATAAATTAAGGAGTTTCCAATTATTCTTAGATTCAATAACTGTTAAGTGTATTTGACGATTTGATAATTCTTTTATTTTCTTTATTTTGGGAAAGTGATTATTCATGTCATCAAAGATATTGAATTTTAATAATTCTTTCAATTTTTCTTCTTCTAGAACTTTTTTTATACTCTCTTTAATTATTTTTCTTATTTCCTTTACCTTCCAGGCAAAATATTGATGACTTTTATATGATTTTCTTTCAGGATAATATATTATTTGAAAATCTTTAAATTCGGTTAAGCCTTGTAATTGGGTTTCAGTAAATTTTCCAAATTCTTTATTCTTTCTCCCTGTCAAGAAATATATTGACTCTGCATATGTACAATATTTCTTATAAAAGACAATGAATTCAGTGTATAATTTAGTTTGATTTCCATTTTTAATAGCATCCTGAATAATTTTTTTCCTTGGTTTACCGCTATCAAAATTCTTGAAGATCGAGGGCATAATACAACCATCTATATCAAAAATATACACTTCCTTCATTAAAACATCCATAATATATAACGCATAATTTATGTTTATTAATTCTTATACAG
Organism: Candidatus Hermodarchaeota archaeon; assembly: GCA_048885765.1. Classification (GTDB taxonomy): domain Archaea; phylum Asgardarchaeota; class Lokiarchaeia; order Sigyniarchaeales; family SOKP01; genus Loki-b32. The sequence continues at coordinate 2,904 of JBHLLI010000062.1, read as the reverse complement.
TCTGAGAATAGTGATAACAAATAATAAATATTAGTTATTTCAGTCTTTTATTTTACATTTATTAGGCCATTAAGAATTTTAATATCCTTAATCTAAAAAATTATAGCTTTATTTGTTTGCTTTTAATTGGTAGAATTACTTCTATATCAGAATTCTGAAATATTTTCTGAAAAAATTGGGGGTGCTCTGTATGAATTGGAATCAAGATTTTGGGTTTAATCTCATCAATAAAATTTATGATATCGTGAGGTGTTGAATGCCCAGAAGCATGAACTCGGTAAGAGGGAATTCCGTAAGGTTCCAATATCTTTCTTATTGTATTTGTATTATCAAAAAATTCTTCTGCATAAGGATCGATGCTAGAAGAAATAAATAACCCTCTTTTAGTAAAGTCTAAATTATTCATTAATACATTTGGCAAATGAGTTATATATAGAAGAAAGTTTTCTTTTAAGCCCTTTATATCGTGATATTCAAGAAATCTTTTCTCTAGACCTCTCTTATATATAATTTGTCTGATCTTTTGTTGCCATTTATGTCTCACTGAGCCTCTTTTCAATATATAAATATGATCCTCCTTTAGAATATTCGGTTGTTTCATAGTCTCATGAATTGCTTTTTTATTTAATAAATAATAAAAGTAGGCATCCATCTCTGTTATAATATATTTCCAACCGTATTTCTTAGCCATATTGGAAAACGTTCTGAACCGGTCCCAATCAATCCTGTCATATTTTACTAATATAAAATCGAATGGATTATTCATGAATATTTTTTCCAAATTTTCCTCCACATATTGCTCCGATTCTACAATTGCCTTATTAATTTTAGTTCCTTCGCAAATTAATACGTTAATTCCTTCCGAAATTAAGTCTTTTTGTATTTGGTTTAGTTCATATTTGTTTAAAATTGTTTTGTGAGTTTTAATTTCATTTAAGAAATCCTCTGTCATGTTTGACAAAGGACCATGTCTTCTAAAATCACCAGTATATACAAGAGGGCCTGCTGACGTATATATTATAAATCCATAAGCCGCAGGAACAGAATGGTCTACATGAAATGGAGTAATTTTCATTCCTTTTATATCCAAAATGTCTCCTGTTCGAAAGGTATGCCAATTTAAATTATGAAAATTATTATCAGTTACATCTTCACCTGATTTACAAAAAGCACGAATGATTCTTTTTGTTACAACCCCTGTATAAATTGGAATGGTTCTATTTACAAAAGACAATCCAAAATAATGGTCCTTGTGAGGATGAGATATTAAAATTCCATCTAAATTTGAAGGAGTAGATTCAATATCTCTCTGTTCTTTAAAATCTTTTAAATATAAGTTATTAATAGGAATGCTTTCCTCTTTCGGTAATAGATTAACTTGAAGTAATTCTTCAACAGTTGAAGGATGTTGACCGCGCTCATAGTAATCTAAGTATTTCCCGATTTTAATTCCAAAATCTATGAAAATTTTAACATCGTAGAAACTGTCTTCCAAAAGAATTGTGTTTCCCCCTACTTCATCAATGCCTCCTAATATTGTTAAGTTTACTAAGTTCGATGCTTGTTCCATATAAAGCCCTCCTAAATTCTAAATGAATTATATTTTGCATCTGTTATAAAAGATTTTGATTTATTTATATTTCTCGAATTCAACTATTAAAGTCCAATCAATCTTTAATATCGGGGAGAAGTAAATCTCTGAGACTTCATAGTGTCTAAATCAATTATAACATAAAATAGAATGTCTTCATTTTGATGTGATTGTCCAGGTTGAATACATATAGTTTTACCTAATTTTGAAGACCATTTGCCAGATATAATAGGAGACTCATGAATATGACCATGCAGTGAGAGCTTTGGTTGATATAATTTAAGAAATTCATATTCTGCTTGTGATCCTACCTTTCTACCATCATGGGTGACATCCAGCTCCAAATTGGCAGGGGGATTATGAAAAATATAAATTGTATTGCTCATATCAGAAGGTGTTACTAAATTTTTAAGTTCATCTTCAATTGTAGGAAGAGTTTCTGAATATGAGAGCCAATCTTCAAGCCTTTTGAATCCATTTGGTGTGGAGAGATATTGCCTTCCTATCTGTTTTGGATGTTCGAAATCTCGAGTATCTTTACGTGCTCTATCCTTTAAGCCAAATGGCAAATCACTTACCCAATTCATACCTATAAACTCATATTTACTCCCTTCAATCTGGAATTTTTGTTGAGCAATATTTACAACATGAGAATATTTTTCGCATATTTCTTGATATAGGTCATCAAAAATCCCTAAATCGTCATTTCCTAATAAACCTAAAAAATATATCCCCTTTGATTCAAATTTCGAGAAATATTCATCAAGAAACCCTGTAATAAATTTATCTTGATGTAATAAATTTCCTTTAAATGGAAGCATATCCCCTCCATTAATTACAACATCAACTTCCGAAGAACTCGCAATTTCGAAGATTTTATTATGCTTCCATTCAATCCCATGTATATCTGTTACAAATAATAACTTCATAATTCTGTATGAGAACTGTGTTTAAAATTAAAACTCACAATAAATTTTTAATTTTAGGATTTCTGCAAATCATTTCAAATTAAGATGATACCTAAAGATCTATGATTTGATGTCTTCTGATTGATTCAAGATCATTAGCTTTACAGAATCTATTGCTTTAATAAAGTGGTCCATATTAACCTTAAGTTCTATTAAGCCTTCATATGGAATTGGTTCCTTGACTATCTTATCCGATAATAATTCTTTTATAGACAAAATACCTGCGTGCTTAACTACCATTTCTAGATCTGCCCCTACAAATCCAGAAGTATTTTCCGCAATAATCAGTAGATCAACATTTTCATGTAGAGGCATATCTCGTGTATGAATTTTTAATATTTCATG
>JBHLLI010000061.1:0-23592 GCA_048885765.1 Candidatus Hermodarchaeota archaeon | reverse complement strand
AGACTCACAAAATAGAATTTTTAAACGAGCTAGCGCGCAAGTCAAATTGTAATTAAACAGTACCAAAATATATAACACTGAGTTTGGATATAGTTTGTAACATATGTCCAAAATAGACTTAAGTCAGATAGCTTGCATAGAGGATACATCCATAACTGTCAGGGGATATCGAAGGAGGACCACCATTCCATCTGGTATTTTCAAGTTCCTCGACCTACGTGATGGAGACACAATACGTTGGGTCGCGACAAAAGATGGAAGGGTCTTCGTAATAAAACTGGAAAACAAGAATTCATATTAGATAATGACTCTAATATAGAATGAGTAGTTGTTTTTCAATTTTAATGAGAGACAAATCAATGGAATAAATATTGCCAGATTCAAGATTGTAAATAGCAGCGTTTTTTGATCCTTTTACTAAAACCTTACACAAAAAAGGAAAATGTAGTCATAAATATATTATTGTAAAATTGTAATCAATGATTCCATGGTTAGCAAAAATTGTTATATTAGTTATTTATAGCTAAAATCAATCAAATAATAGAGAATTTGATATTTTTCCCTCAAGGAAAATCTAAAAAAAGGTAAATGTTTAAATAAAAAAAATATTTAAATTTATGTAAAAATGCTTAAAATTGATCTCTTTTCTTTATTTTTAATCAATTCTAATGCTTTCTGAGAAAAAACAATTATTTGAAATACACTAAAATAGGGTTATATAAGTTCTAATAATAGCGGGAAAGTGTATAAGAATGGAAAAAATGGGGCAATTATTAGAAAAAAACAGAGATTATAAATCAACTATACGTGACAAAAAAGATAATTTAAAACAGAAATTAAAAGATTCTGAAAAAAAATTTCAAGTGTTATTTAACAATTCTACAAGTGGAATTGCTTATCATAGAATGATTTATGATGAAGATCAAAATCCTGTTAATTATATAATTACAGACGTAAATCTTCAATATGAAGAAATTTTATCTATTAACAAGAAAGACATTATAAACAAACCTTCAACCGAAGTGTATAATGTTGAGCAAGCTCCATATTTGGAAATATTTTCAAATGTTGCTTCAACCCAAAAATCATTCTCATTTGAATCATATTTTGCACCTATGGATAAATATTTTAAAATCTCTGTAATTTCTTCTCAAAAAGGGGAATTTATCACTATTTTTAATGACATATCAGATCGCATTAGATCGGAATTGAAATTGAAGGAGTCTGAGGAAAAATACCGCTACTTATTTGAAGATACACCTTTTGCTATTGCTCTCCTAGATTTCAATGGAAATTTCCTAGAATGTAATTCATATGTACAAAAAATCTTTGGATTTAAAAGGAAGGATTTAATTGGTAAAAATTTCAATGATGTTAAGATAGTGCCTAAAAAAAATTTACCAATGATTACAAATGGCTTCGAAACTATTTCTAAGGGGCAAATTCCTAGGCCTAAAGAGATTCAACTTTTGAATAAAAATGGAAAATTGATCTGGGTATTATTACATATTTCTGTTATTAAAAGAAGAAATATGAATTTAATTCAGGTAATTGTCGAAGATATAACGGAACGCAAACAGTCAGAACAGAAAATAATAGAATCTGAAGAAAAATTTAGAACTATCACCGAACAATCTTTTATCGGTATTGCTATTTTACAAGATTTTCAGTTCAGATACGTAAATAAACAGTTTTCAGATACATTAGGTTATACTTCTGAGGAGATTTTAAAATGGAAACCAAAAGAATTTTTTAAGATAATTCACCCAGATGATCGCCAAATGGTATATACTCTTGCAGAGGAAAAATATTATGGCACAAATGGAATTTTAGCTAACTTACAGTTTAGAATCTTCAAAAAAACTAATGAAGTTATTTGGTTAGAAATTATTTCAAAAAATTTTTCCTATAATGGTAAATCAGCAGATTTAGTAGCTACACTAAACATCACCGAAAAAAGAGAAGCAGAAAGGATAGTTTTAGAAGAAAATAAGAAACTGCTAGAATTGAACAAAATGAGAAAAGATATCATTACCAGAGTATCTCATGAATTGAAAACTCCATTAACATCTATTTATGGGGCTTCTCAAATTCTCGTAAAACATCTAAGAGAAAAACTCGAAGATGATGTCTTAAATTTTGTTGAAATTTCTCATAGAGGTGCTATACGTCTAAAGAAATTAGTGGAGAATTTAATTGATGCTTCAAGAATAGAAACTGGAAAATTAATATTGAAGATGTCAATTCAAAACATCTCAAATCTAGTCAGAGAATGTGTTGATGAGATGAAATACCTCACTTACAATCGTAAACAAATTATTAATTTAAAACTTCCTGAAGAAATATACTTTTATGTTGATAAAATTAGACTTCAGCAAGTCATAACAAACATTTTATCAAATGCAATTAAAAATACTCCTAAGAGTGGCTCAATTGACATAACCCTTAGCGAAAATACCGATTATATTGATATAAAAATAAAAGACGCTGGAATTGGTTTAACTGAAAAAGAAAAAAAAATACTCTTTGAAAAATTCGGTAAAATTGAACGATACGGAATGGATTTAGGGGTCGATCTTGAAGGTTCTGGACTTGGATTATACATCTCTAAGGAGATAATCGAATCGCACGGAGGTCATATTCTTGTAGAATCAAAAGGAAGACATCAGGGGGCTATATTTACGGTTAGGTTATTTAAAAACTGATCAATGGTTTAAAAGTGATTTAACTTTATTTTGCTCCGTATGCTTATCAACTAGACATTAACAATTAAATTGCCATTCTCCTTATTAAAAACTATTAATCCAAATTTCATATCAATAAGATATAATAATTTTATTGGAAACATCATATGGAGAATGCTAAAAATATAGCACAGAGTATACTTTATATCGCCTGTCCAATTGCAGTCCTATTAATGGTAAATAATTATATCATTGAAATTCATGTTCTATTAGATTATTTATTAATCCTTATAATTAGTACAACTGGCTCAATTATTACAAAGGATAGGAAAGATGGAGTGTTGGCAGGATTCTATGGCAGTTATTTACCATTAGTTTTATGGTTATTTATTCCATTTATTTTATCCTACTTTCTTTATATTATTACAGTATTATTCTTAATTCCTAATTTTGTACTCAATTTTTTAAGGATTATTCTACATTTTGCATTAACAATTTTGATGATATTTTTATTGTACAAGCAAAAACTACACCTACTCCTATATTCTTTAATCATTCTAATTTTAGTTGGATATGTTTTTCCCATTACAATAAGTATATCCGTAGAGTTTGGATATATGATCGATTTAGAAGGAGTAATGCAAATCCTTTTAGATTTTCTACAAAATGTAGTTGGAGTAATTATTATATCTACTATTAGTGGCTTAATTGGAGGATGGATTGGAATGCATTTGCTGAAAAAATATCAATCTGAAAATTTAGATGTTCAACAAAACTAATAATCTGTGGGCCTGGCAGGATTCGAACCTGCGACATCCCAGTCCGAAGCCGGGCACCTAAGACTTTCTTCGGTGAAACCGAAAAAACCTATCCAGACTAGATTACAGGCCCTAGAATTAATGGTAAAAACTTGTAGGTTTAATTAAGTTCATTCATTATTTCTAAAAAATATTTTTATTTAACTATAGTAAAAGCACAAAACTAGTTATGAGTTTTTATAAAAACGTAAGCAAAGTTAAATTATTTCACTTTTTAAAACCATTATTCAGATATACTAAGAACATGCGAAATAACTTTATAAATCTTAATCCTTGAGAGAGATCTCCGTCAACTTTTATTAATCCTTTCATAAACGCATCAGTACCGTACATCTCTCGTTTTAAAATCTTAATCAGTATGTCCTTAGTGTATTTCACAGTAAATGATGCATTTCGGTTTATTCCTTTTTTATAAACCATTGAACTATTTGATATTTTTAACCAAAAATTAAAGTTTAGATCAGTAACGATGATTTGGTAAACATCATTCATTTCACTTATCTCTTCGCGTAAATCTTCAGTATTCATGAATTTATCTACCGCGAACTTAATGAATTTGTCTAAAACCGCAATTAATTCGCCATTTTGGTTTTCCAAATTAGTGAGAACTGAATTAAGACTTTTTGAATTAAGCATAGTATATATACTAGGAATTAATTCAACAATATTATATTGTTATACCTAAATATTCCTTATATTCTACATCGCTTTTAAGCCATATAAATGTTTCTATTATGTGTTTTCTTCTATTCTCCTTATCTAAAATGTCTCAGAATAAAATTTTTAAGCTTATCTTTATTTCATTTTTTATAACAATTTTTTTTTCTAACACAAATTGCCCACATAGTGTAGCCCGGTCTAGCATTCGGGACTGTCACTCCTGCGACGCGGGTTCAAAGGAGTGTTCTCAGCTCGAGAAACTAGGAAAATCCCGCTGTGGGCGCTTTTTTTATATAATCAATTATCGATTTTCATTTTTAACAATCTTTAACCATTCAATATAATGTTCACTGTAAAAATCTTTTATTCTCGACCTAATTGTTTCAATTCTAGGTGGTTTCCCCATCTCTCTTAATTTATCCCTTACTTTTTTAAAAGATTTTAGTTCTTCATATAAAGAAATCCATTGTAATACCTCATTTTCACTATAAATTGGCATTTTATATTCAAATGGCTTCTCAACTTTATTTAAAAGATTTTCTTTTCGGAATTCCCATTTTTTAGGCTTTACAATTATTAGGAACCTTTCCACTTGTTTTCTAGCTTGAATTTGTACTATATATGTGATAGAGAACTTTCCAGTTTTCTCTGATAATTCCTTATAAGATGAGATCTTCGATGTTTTTATTCCATTTGATTCGCTCATCTCCTTAAAATCTTTCACTAAGGGAAAAGATCCGTTTTTAAAATTTAATCTAATTGTATTTTCTTCTTCTACTGGAAAAACTGAACCATCTGTATCAAATAAACCCTTTAAACATGCAAGATTAAATGTGTTCTTGCTTTTTATCCAATCAGGGACTCTTATTTGGTTCTTAACTTTATCCCCAGGTTTTAAACCAAGTAACATTAATTCTTGAATTAATTCCTTATTGTAAATAGTAAGATAGATCCCTTTTCCTTCGTTTTTGTTATCATTTAATTGTCTTGATATTTTAGGCTTATAATTAAAAACTGTAGATATAAAATCTTCTACATATTTAACATATTCTGTTTCATCAATATAATTTAAAATAATATCTAATTGATAATGTCTACCCAAGGGATCGAATCTTAGTCGGCCATCTCCGAGGATAATACCAAACATTTCAGCTAACGATTGATTCTTTTCCAACATAAAGTTTAAAATACTTACACATATTTTTAATGCTACAGATCTCACATTTAATAATTTTTTAGATGTAATGATTGTTATTTGATGTGGGCAGCTTTTTATTAATTTCTAGTACTAATAATTTTAAAGAAGAAATTCAAATATAGAGAATTTTAAATTATATGAGGATCAATCGATCTTTTGAAAATCTCTCTTTAATTTTGGTATCTTTAACCCATTTCTATAAGCGACACAAATAAAACCTTTTTATATCATTATAACCTTTTAATATTGTTATTTATAGAATATTTTCTAAAATAATTTTCAAATTAAAAGAGGAAAATTATACAAAAAGGTTGAAAAAAAAATGGTTGACGAATCATTATTAAAGGACATTAAAGCCGCTCAAGATGCGGGAGCCGCAAGTGCTTCAGCAGAAGATGTAATGAGGATGTACGAATTTATTAAGCAAATCTCGAAAGAGAATGAAGATCTCAAGGAAGAATTAGAGGACATGGATATTGCTATCAGTATGATAATCACTGATCAAGATAAGAAATATTGGCTAACTGTCAAGGAAGGAGACTTAGATTTTGGAGAAGGAGATGTTGACAATCCTTCATTTACGATGTCTTCCACTTTGGAAACTGGGGCAGGCATTTTAATGGGGGAAGTAGATGCAACCTCAGCTTATATGGCTGGAGATATCACTGTCGAAGGGAATTTACAGGATGCAATGGCCTTCCAAGAGATTGTAGAGCTTGCACTTGAAGCTTACGAAGATTTAGCTGAAGATCTATAAACTTAGGAACAATCCATTAATCTTTCAATGAATCTTTTCTTTTTTTTTTATTAACTTTTAGTTTTAAATTCATTTATATTTTTTTTATATTTTACATTTTAGTCCAGAATTGTCTAAAATTGTATTATTCTCATATTAGTTTACCTTAAAACTGCTATTTAAAAAAATTAATTAGGTAATGCAAAAAAATTAAATCTACGAATTTTTATTAATTGAATGGGATAAAACGACAAATTTTGGTATTAGGTGTTTTAATATAGATTTGGTTATGGAAAGATTATATCAAAGTACAGATAACCTTGTAAATCAACAGTTTTATAAGGACGGGCGAGATATTATTATTGGAAGAACTCCTGAAATTTCTCTGAAAATAAGCAATTCAGGGCAAATAATAAGGAAGTTTAAAGACTTATTCAATGAAAACTTAGATTTATTTTTGGAAGGTAAATATTTAGAGTTTCTTCGTCTTTTTAAAAGAATCAAAGGTTTGGATGAAAATTATATTAAAGAAATATACCAAGATCTCCAACTTAAATTTGAAAACTTAAGGGATACGGAAAATATTAATATTATTGTTTTGTATTCTCTTTTATTAAATTCACTTATTTCCAGCATTAGAGATTTAAATTTTAGTGAATCAATTAAAGAAATTAAGAAGCGTATTTTAAAAAAGTTAAAGATCCAAGAAGATAAGATTCAGGGAGAACTAGACAAATTATTTATGAGAAATGATAAAAATGTGTCAATCTTATATAATCTCTCATATCTAGATACATTGGCAGAATCATTCAATTATCATAAAGTTGCTCATATTTGCAAAATTCAAAAGAGTAAGTTTATAAATCGAATTGTGAAATTTATCATCTCATCATTGAGTTAGGTTCATTCAAATTTTCAACCAATACTCGTGCGAGAGTTTTAATAACACTTTCTTTCAAGCTTTTATCATGTAAGCGTAATCGATCTGAAAATTCAATCTGAATTGTTTGGCTGTTTAAGTATTGAGATGCCCCATATTTTGTTGTAATATATCCTCCAGTTAGGACGTACTCTCTTCTTCTAGGATGGCCCGGTGCAACGGATATATCTAATTGAAGCATACTTTTGATTATTTTACCCCTGATGTTTTTACCCCAATCTCTCTTTTTAATAGTATTGGAAAAAAGAGATTCTAAATTGTTCGTGCCTAAAATTATATCCACATCTCGAAATCCCTGTGGACGCGCGTTTCTTTCAAAACCATGTATATCTATAAGTAAAGAGCAATTGTAATTCTTAATATTTGTACAAATCCATTCTTCAATTTTATTATGATAAAACCAATAAATCTCTCTTGCCAAAAATGAGTTTTGATCGAATGCTTCATAATTTCTTCTATTTATATCAATTTTATTCCGCTTTATTTTAGAAATAATGCTAAAAGGTGCTTTTGGTTCCTCTTTATCAATTTCAAAATTAATAATTATTTGCTTAATTAATTTTTTAGCTAATTCTATAGTCCCTTTATCAATTCCTAAAACTCCTTCTGTTCTTTGAGGGATAGAATCACAGTTCAACAGTCCACCGTGAGGAACGGATATAATAAGGGGAATATTACCAGTTTCAAAATCTATGTACTTATTTATTTCTCGCATTTCTTATATAAAAAAAAGATTAAATTATTGGAGAATTCTGAAAAGTCAAATAACGAAGTATTATAAATACACTAATCCAGACACCAAATCCGATTATTCCAAATGTGTAATAAGCAAAAGCACTTTTCTCCTTTTCAAATGTGAGATAGGCAAATAACCAGGTTCCAAGACCACCTATGCCGCATAAGAGAATATCTGTAGTCATATTCATCCAACTATCGGGACGATTTTCAAATTTCCAACCTAGTGGAAGAAATAAAGTATGCTCAATGATTTCCCAAATTATAGCACATACAATCGTGAGAATAAAGACAAACAATAATGAAAAGATTGGAACCTTCCCTTTTTTTTTAGGTATTGTATAAAACAATGACCAAAACAGAAACAGTCCTATTCCAAAACATATATGCCCTATCGAATAAAAATCAAAAACAGAAATCCCTACTTCATCAGTCGTTGTTGCGAACCATAAGTTGAGTAACATATTTCCAACTCCATATGAGAATTTAAGTAATTCATCACGTAATACTAATTTAAGTTTAAGTATTATACTATACTGGAAAGTCTTGGTAAAAAAATTATAAGTACATAAAATAATTAGATTTTATTTGAGATATTTGATTGGATGAAAAATTTGCCTAATGATGCTGCTTTCGTAGTTTACTATCATAAAAACAATATCTATAGTTTCAATGCAATAATTGGGGCATTAGAAACGGATCCATTTTTTGATAATTTCAATGTTTATTATATTCCAAAAAAACAAGAACTAATTAATAGATTAGAAACCATCATTCAAAACCATGAATTAATCATAGTTGGCTTTTCTTTTTTCACTTCTCAATTATGGGAAATACATGATTTAATTTCTAAATTAAAATTAAAGTACGGGGATCACATTCTTTATATAGCAGGAGGTCCACATGCTACTGGCGATCCCTTAGGAGTACTTAAACTAGGATTTGATTTTGTCGTTGTAGGTGAGGGTGAAGAAACAATTATCGAATTATTAAAGAACCTTGTTAAAGGTTCGAATTATGAAAATATAAAAGGAATTGCTTTTTACGATGATCAAAATCAATATTTATATACAGGAAAAAGAAAACCTATTGACTTAGATAATTATCCTCCATTTCCTCTAAATAATCGTAGATTTGGGGCGATTGAGATAACGAGGGGCTGCCCTTACGTCTGTTATTTTTGTCAAACCCCATATATATCAGGTACAAAGCCACGACACAGAAGTATTGAATCCATTTGCAATTATGTTCAAGTACTTTATAATCATTATGGAGATTTAACAGATGTAAGATTTATTACCCCAAATGCATTTTCTTATGGTTCTCTTGATGGAAAGATGCTAAATCTTACAATACTTGAAAAATTATTAATAAAAATAAGAGAGATAATCGGAAAAAAAGGGCGCATATTTTTAGGGACTTTTCCATCTGAAGCGAGACCTGAACATGTTACTCCCGAAACCTTAAGTTTAGTTTTGAAATATGCTAATAATGATAATATAACCATTGGTGCACAATCAGGTAGTCAAAGAATCTTAGATTTATGTCATAGAGATCACACCATAAAAGAAATATATAAAGCAGTGGAATTAATTTTAGAAAATAAATTAAAGGTTAATGTGGATTTTATTTTCGGTTTACCTGGTGAAACAGAAGAAGATATAAACCTCACAATTTCTATGATGAGAGAATTAACTAATAATGATGTAAGAGTACATGCTCACTCCTTTATTCCTTTACCTCAAACACCATTCGCAAAAGCACCTGTAAATAGACTAAAAGATTTATATAAAAAAGAAATTACAAAATTGATATCAAAAGGTTTTGCATTTGGAGATTGGAAGAAACAAGAAAAATTAGCAATCAAAATAGCAAAATATATGAAATCAATGAAATTAGATTAAACTCATTATTTTTTTAAAGAAATGTTCTCATTAATTATATCTAAAAAACCTTCTTTCTTTAGCTGATTTAATATTTCCATAATCCTTTTATTATCCATACTGCCAAATTGAGTTTGAATATTCTTTAGATCTGTCTTTCCTTGTTTAATTAATATGTCTAGGATTTTTCCTCTAATTTCTCTTTTAGATCCTTTAAATGGTGCTTGTTTTCGATAATGTGTGCTTTTCTTATTCAGTTCTGGATGAGTCTTTTTAAGCATAACGCCATAATCCATTAATGCATAATACCACTCTCTAGCGTTAGATATATCAACAGTTTTTTTAACAATCGGTAAAATTTCTTTATCGTCTATTCTATTTCTATTCGGAAAGAAAAAGTAAATATAAACCCTTCTTATATTTGTTTCTATAAAAGCAGTAGGCTTATTAAAAGCAAATGTTATAATTGATGAAGCTGTATTATACCCTATCTGTGGGAAGGATTTTAATATATCTATAGATTCAGGAAGTTTTCCATTAAAATCTTTAATAACTGTATCCGCAATTTTTTTTAATGCTATAGCTCTTCGATTATACCCTAATCCTTTCCATTCTTTAAGAATATCTTCAACTGAAGCATTAGAAAGCGAAGAGAAACTTGGAAAATGATTAGTAAATTTTAAAAATTTTTCTGATACCTGCCCTGTTTGAGTTTGTTGAAGCATTATTTCTGAAACAAGAACATTGTAAGGAGTATTATTTTCTCTGAAGGGAAATTTTCTCTTATGGTTTTTATAAAATTCATAAATAAATTTTTGAAATAGCTTTATTACTTCAGAACTTAGCCCACTTTTTTTATAGCGCTTATGAAAGTCATTAATAAACAAGTCTTCACTAATTTTAAACACAAAGAACTATATTTTTATACAGTATCTAGGAATAAGAATCACTTAAAATTGAATTTATGTATTTTAAAATATAATTGTTGCTTAGATTTTTATGGTTAAGAAAGATCGAATGCGAAAACTGTAATTCCTCCTTCGATTCTTTTTAATTTCAACATATATCCTGAACTATTAATAATATGAAGCATTGGTTTATTCTCAAGCAAAATTGAACCCGTAAATGTTCTGTAATTAAGTTCTTTACCAATCTGCACTAAATAATTCAATAAAAATTTAGTAATACCTAAGCCCCTCCAATCTCTATGAACGACAAATGCTAGCTCTGCTATAGATGGTTGGACAGTTTTAAAAAAAGCGCCTAAAGCAACAATATTCTCTTCTCCATTTTTACTGTATTCCCCCACCAAAATCATATCCGTTGAGTAATCAATATTGACCATTGGTTGGATTTTCTTATGTCTAAAATCTTTGACTGGAGAAAAGAATCTTAAATACCTGTCTTGTTTATCTAAGGAATAATGAAGTTCTTGAATCATTCTTTCGTCAGTTGGTTTCACAGGGCGAATTTTTATCTTCTTGCCATTTTGGAGTTTAAATGTAGATTCATACTTTTCAGGATAAACACTTATCCTTCCATCAATAGATATTGGCAATTTTTGATCTGAATACACATATTTCCACTTTTTTGCGTGTTCTAACAACTCTTCTCTGAAGTCTGGATGTGCAATATTAATCATCTCAAGAACTCTTTCTCGAATACTTTTTCCGTACAGATAAGCAATTCCCCATTCAGTTACAATATAATGGATATCTCCCCTGGTAATTACAACCCCAGAACCAGGTTGAAGGAATGGGACTATTCGAGAAACTATGGTACCATTACGTAACGTTGCTGTAGAGGGCATTGTCATAATTGGTTTACCATCAATTGATCTTCCCGCTCCTCTTACAAAGTCAACTTGTCCTCCAATACCACTATAAAATTGGTGCCCTAAGGAATCTGAATTTACTTGTCCTGTTAAATCAACACTCAATGCTGCATTTATAGCTACTTGTTTTTTATTTTGACTAATAATATAAGCATCATTTGTATAATCACACGGGTGAAATTCTACCATAGGATTGTCATCGACAAAATCGTATAACCGTTTAGATCCCATTACAAAGGAGCAAATTATCTTATCTTTATGAATTGTCTTTTTCTTACATGTTATTACACCCTCTTCAACAAGATCAACAATTCCATCGGAAAATACTTCACTATGAACACCTAAATCTCTTTTACCTGTTAATTCTTTCGTAACTGCATTTGGGATTTCGCCAATTCCCATTTGTATTGTTGATTCATCTTCAATCAAAGAAGCCACAAATTTAGCTATTCTATTAGAAACTTCGTCAAGTTCACCATAAGTGAATTCTATTATATCATGATCGCTTAAAACATATGCATCAATATCGTCCATATGAATAAAAGAATCGCCTAGTGTGCGTGGCATTTTTGGATTTATTTCAGCTACTACAAATTCAGCAGATTCCGCAATCGGTTTAACTATATCTACATTAATTCCATAACTACAAAACCCATAACGATCTGGTGGACTCACTTGAATGAGTGCTGTATCTAAATGGATTTTCCCTGATTTAAATAAATTTGGAATCTCTGATAGTAGCATTGGGGTGTAATCTGCTTGACCGGTCTCTACATATTTCCGTAGTGATTTCCCAATAAAGAATGCGTTATGTCTGAATAGATCTTCAATTCCACCAGCAGTTTCATAGTAATCTAAATCACTAAGGCTAAGAAAATGCAGTATCTCAACATCAGGAAGTCTAATTCCAAGTTCAATTAATTTCTTAGTAAGATCAATAGGCTCTGAACAACCAGAATCAATAAAAATACGATTCCCAGGATTAATATATTTCTTAATAGCATCCTCAATTGAAATATTTTTTTTTCGAAATTTGGCTAATAGACTAGAAATATCTTGATTAGTTATATTTGGCATATATTTTAATTAGTTCTCATAGAATTTTAAACATAATCTTAAAAAATTAAAAATTCAATGATTTTTTTAAAACTCAAATCTAGATCTTAGAAATTATATTCTCTGATTTATTAAGCAAGAACTCTGTTTTAAATCCTTAAATCATATTATTGTGTTGAAAATTTTAATTTAGCACATAAATATTCCTTTTTGTACAAATATAAAATAAATTATATAAAACAGGTACAAGTATCACATATTTATTACAACAGACAATGTTCCAAACATTATTTGAATAAAAAAAGTTTAAATATCAATTCTAAAATTAATTTTATATTAAATTTGTTATATAAAAAATAACTATTTGTGATAAAAAAAGGATTTGCATTTAATTTATACACACAAAATGACATGCAATTTTTTTTCTAAAAACCAAATAAATTAGACTAAAAATGAAGGGAATAAAGAATGAATATTAAAAGGAGAATGACAATTGGATTTGCAGCGCTTATCGCTTTTTCTTTAACAATAGGTATTGTGGGACTCACTCAAATAAACTCATTAGATGGACGTATTAAAGAAATTACTCAAAAAGATATAACTGTCATGGAAACTGTGGATACACTCTTATATGAGGCGGAATTGGTCATTCGAGAAACTTATGAATCGCTCTATAGCGGAGGAAAATCTCAGACTGAGACTGATAGTGTTCTCAATCACATTCTAGAGCATGCTTTAACGTTTAATTCTTCCTTAGAACTATTAGAAATATTACATCCTGATCATCTTGATGAAATTGTTTGTATTGAAGAAGATTTTGCTTGTATAATTGATGATATTACAAATGAGGAACATGGAATAGTTATACATGGTTTAGAAATAAACACTGTATTAAATAACAGCGTTGAAATTCGGGAGCAAATAGATGTTTTAATAGGTGATTTGATTGGGTTAATTGATGATTTTTATATGAAATTAAATGCGAGCATGTTGAGGAATTATCTTACTGAACAAATTTATTTAACATTTGAATACTTACATGAAATTTGTGAGGATACTGCGTTAGAATTTAATAGTTCTGTGGCAAACTTCGATTATATAGTAGGGTTAATAGATTCATTTTATACATCAGATCCATTAATAATACCTAAACTTGTCGAGATTGAAAATGCTCATCACACTTTTACCGATATGATTATAGGAGGAGAGGGTCTATTTGCTATGAAAGATCATGTTGACAATTTATTGGTTGGTGTTACATTAGATTATGAAGGTTTATCTTTAGATTTAGCTGGAATTCATTCTGAAACGCATGCAGAACTAAGCCAAGAAATACAATTTTCCCAATTAACTGTTATTTTTTCTTATATGATCACTATATTAGCATTAAGTACATGTGTTATAATTGGAATTGTTATAGCAGTACCTACTGTAAGAGGGATTGTGAGAGTAACATCAAATATGGAAAAAATATTAAAGGCAGGTTCTACGGCAAGTGTTAATGTGGCAAATATGGCAACTGAATTAGCCGCAAGTGCCAGTGAAGTGAATGCTGCATCAGAAGAAATTGCTTCAACAACTCAAGAAGTATCATTAAATACTCAAAATCAAGTGAACTCGCTCGTAGAAATTAGTAAAATGTCCAGAAATATATATGATCTTTCTCATGGAATCACGAAATCAACAACAGATATTAATAGAATTATGGGTTTAATAACAAATATTTCAGATCAAACCAATTTATTAGCATTGAATGCTAGTATAGAAGCAGGTAGGGCAGGAGAATATGGACGTGGCTTTGCGGTTGTTGCAGATGAAGTTCGAAAACTTGCCGAAGAATCAAAAGGAGCTACTGGTGACACAGGAACACAAGTAAGGGAAATAACAAATCGTATCCAAGCAACAGTTGAACTAATAGCATCTATAACTCAAGATATCGAAGCTACTACTGCTGCCGGTGAGGAAAATTCACGAGCACTCGAAGGAATCAGCGCATCCTCAGAACAACAAACCGCATCAATGGAAGAAATTACAGCCACAGCGAATAAATTAGGAAATTTAGCTGAAGACTTGAAGAATGAGTTAGCAAAATCTGGTGGTGGTGGAAATGGAAAAGTTCAAGAGAAGCAGCCGAAAACAAAGCAAAAATTTGGACTTAAAGACAAATTAGCGGCTTTAAAAACCGTTAAGCAAAATGAATCATCAGAAGAACTTTAATTATATAATTTTTAAATAAATTTTTTTTTTTTACTCTTTTTAGAATGACTAGATCATGATAGATGTCCGATAATTATCCTTTTAAAAGTAAAATAAACAATAATAAATATTTGATTTCCTTCTAGAACTTATATTTTTTTTAAAAACATTTCCTCCATTTACCTATGGCAAAAGATAAAGTCGATATTGAAGATTTAGAAGCGTTTATTAGTGGCTTGAAACATTCATTTGATACTTTACAAGATATCGATCCAACTCAATCAAAAGGTTTCCAAGCACAATTAGCGAAAGCAATTTCGGATTTAAGAATAAAAAGAGCTGCAAAAATTGAACCATTGCCAAAGCACATTGGACAGTTATCCAAAGAGGATCTAAAGCAATTAATGTTAAAAGAGTTAGAATCTTTACAAAATGATTTAGAAACTTCAGAGTATAATTGGAGAAAAAAGTTTGAATTAGTAAAAAAAATTGCTTTGGTACGAGAACAGGTAAATAATATGTAATTCTTATTCTCGAACGATTTTTTATATTAAACTATAAGGATTTGAACACTATAAGGATTTGAAAATGTTAATAGATATCCATTGTCATGCAAACCTCTATCTTACTCTTGAAGAAATTATTAAAGAAGCAAAAAAAGCTGGAGTAGAAAAAATAATTTCTGTAGGGATGAGTTTTACCAGTTTAGAAAGGATATTAGAAATATCTGACAGATTTAATACGATTTATCCAGCATTAGGAATTCATCCAGAAGAAGTGGGTATGAATAAAGAAATAAAAAACCAACTTGATTCAGTAATAGATCTTATAAAAAAGAATAATGAAAGAATCTGTGCGATAGGTGAAATTGGTTTAGATCACCATTTCGTTAAACAAAAAGGATTGTACCCTCTTCAAAAGGAAATTTTTGAGATGATGCTTGGATTAGCTCAAGACTTGAATTTACCAGTAAACTTGCATACTAAAGGAGCAGAAAAGTTAGTTTTTGAGATGCTTCCATCATATAACATCCCAAACGTCAATATCCACTGGTATTCTGGACCTGAACAATTTTTGAATCTAGGAATAGATCGAGGTTATTACTTCTCAATAACTCCTGCCATTAGTTATTCACCAGCAGTTAAAAATACAGTTTTAAAAGTTGATAAAGAATTTCTATTACTTGAAAGTGATGGTCCAGTAAAATATTCTGGAATCATCGGAACTCCAGCGATGGTAAGAGAGGTATTAAATTCAATTTCTAAGCTTAAGAAAATTGATTCTAAAGAATTAGAAATACAAATAGAAAGTAATACTAGAATTATATTTCCTAAGCTCTTTTAAATGTAAAGTGGGAGGAATTTTATTACTTTTCCATTAATTCAATAATTTCTTCAGGAAGTTCTCCTTTATTTCTCATACGATTCAACATATCTTTTACTTCAGATATTGTATTCCCATAGATATGTAAAGAATTACTAAAATCTAAATAATGGCCTATTGGGACATTGAGTTTATCGGCTACATATTTTTGGATTCTAATCATTCCATTTACATTGGCCTCCCAAGCTCTGAATAAGTCTCTACTTCTCCAGGTCGTTTGCATTATTAATTTTCCCTCTTTTATACGCATATAAATTCTTTGCAGACAAGGAGGATCGACGTGGAAAGGATCAACTAGCGGTCTCCAGGTTATCGCTTGGGCTCTACGGCTGTACGGTTTTTCTTTTAATTTTTGAATTATATAATTAATTTGATTAATTCTTGGAAATTCAAAAAGGGCTATTGAAATTTCTTCAATACCAATTTGTTCTGAAATTTCCTTATCTAAATCTAATTCAACTCCGTTTTTCAAATTCCAGATATTAGATTCAGCTGTACTTTTTACTTTTCCGGCTTTTATTAACTTTTGATGCCTTTTTACAACTTCTTTATCGAGGGTTTTTAGATCATAATTTTTATGAATTGTATCTTCAAGAGAATATGGAGCATAATTATAAATTCTATCATGATACGAATAGGGAAAGCTTACATCTGACTCACTTAATAAATTATCATTTATGCCCTCCATGATTTCTTCAATATATCCACTCTGGATAGAGCCAATCAAATATGTGTCAGCTAAACATCCATAAACCTCATATGAATTACCAAATTTCGATCGAATTTTCATGATCTTATCTTTACGCATAATAGGATTACTAAAGGGTTCTGTGATTTCTATTAAAACAGTAGCATCCTTTGAAGGTGGATCTTCTGGCTTATCATATTCAGTTTTAATATCATCACCAAAATATAAAACCTTTCCAACAGCAGAAAGCCAAGCGTCTCTAATATTTCTTTTAGAAACAAATAAAACTTGAGCCATTTTTGAACAATTTGTTATTATAATTCAATTTAAAATGATATTGATATTTACTAATTAAATTATTAGAACTTAATTATTACAATTTTAATAAAATTAAATAGAGTATAATAAATTATTATTTCAGCTTTATACAAATATTTAAAACCACTAAATTAACATTATTTTGGTATAAGAATATACTCATAAGTAAAAAGAATCAATTAAAGAAAGAGATTGTGAATTATTATGGGAGGACTTGGAAAAAAACTTAAGAAAGGATTGGCTAAAGGATTAGGCAATATAGCAGAAAGTGTAACTGGTTCTGAAGCAGTAGGAAAAGGCGTGAAAAAAGCAGTTAAAAAAGGCAGTGTTAAAAAAGGGGTTAAAAAAGCCATTGAAGAAGCAACTGAAGATGATTAAATTCTAAATCCTAATTTAAATTTTCTTTATTCTTTTTTATTTTTTATTAACATCAAATTTTTATAAATTAAAACCCTTTAAATTCTTAAGTTAATTGAATAGAAGGATTTAATTAAAACATGAAATTAAGTCTTGAATTTTCTCCACCATTTAACGAGGTAACAAACAATCTTAATGAGATATTTGAATTTGATAAAGAACTAACTTTAAATGAATTAATAGAATATTTTGGACAGAAATTTGGAGATAAATTTATAGACTTAGTTTGGGAAAATGGAGTGAAAGGAAAATTTAACAAACTCCTCTCTATTATTATTAATGGAAGAAGCTATCAACATGATAGTTTCTTAGAAACCAAGCTAAAAGATGGAGACCAGATTGTATTTATATATATTTATTTTGGTGGATAAGATCAATAACAGGAATTTACAACTAATTTTAAAGTAAAAATAATATCCACATAGCAAACCCAGTTAACAATGGATTTAAAATATTATCAGAAACATTCTTGATATAAGCATCTATAAGCATAAATACAACAGTAGCCGCAAAACTCATAATTATAATTTTTTCAATTGCTATTGGCATCCAAGAATAATAGAAAATCGAAATCAGGAGTACTATAATAAATGTTGATAATCCCCCTGCGATAAGACCTTCTACTGTCTTTTTAGGATTAGACCTGAGATGATGCTTCCCAAATTTTTTTCCTATTATACAAGCTACTCCATCTGAACCAGTAGTTATTAAAGCAACCGCAGCAAAAATCGGGAATGGAGCAAATATGAATGGTGAAAAAGATAAAACTAATGGGGTAGATGCTACAAACGTATGTAATTCACTTTGTTTCATATCTAAATACCACCTCCTTGCCCAATTCGGGAGCATATAATACATATTCAATCGAGTAAGGTCAGCTATTTGGAACATAAATACAAAGCCATAACCAACAATAATAATTAACCAAAATGAAAAACTATAGGTATCTAAGCCCCATACTGCAAGAGTCCCTATATCATTAAGAATGGTACCTAAAGTCCAAAAAATAAAAATCACTAAAAAAGTGAATAAATGCAAAAATTTTCTTCCCATTTCACTTTTTAAATCATCAACCCAATTCTTGTTGAATTCTTCACAAAATTTGGCATAATCTCTTTCTGCCATGATTTCGGGATCTCTTTTTGAAATAATGGCATTATATAATAATGTAATTACCCATACAATTATTTCAATTATGAAAAAAATAGATGTTGTAAACCATAAAAAATTTAAAGAATTTTGGCTTAAACTAGGAGAATGAAATCGATACATGAATGGAAATAAGATACCTGCCATCAAAAATAGTAATGCTATTAAAATTTCATTAGTAAAAATTTGGTCTTCTCTCTTTATTTTTATATTTTTGAAAGTATAAATTAGAGTTAAAATTGAATATCCAATTAAAATTACACTAGTACCTATGAAATACATTATTTCAAATCCAAAATATTATGATTGTATAATAATCTAAATTAAAAAAGTACCGTATAAATAAATATATAAGACTAAAACTTATCGGGATTAATAAATTATCTGAGATATCAAATGGTTTAGCTGTGAAAATATCAATTAATAAAAAGACCACAGCGAAAATTAAAGACCAATAAAAACCCATAAATAAAAATCCGATAACTAAAGTAACTATTGTACCCGCAATCGTACCTTCCCATGTCTTGTTTTGATTCCATCTGATGTGGCTTTTTCCAAATCTTATTCCAATTTGACTCGTCATCAAATCACTAATTGAACCAGTACCTAATATCATAAAAAAAACCATAGGAGGACAAATGAAAGCAGCAAACATTTGTCCAATTGAAAAATACAAGTATGTACCATAATTTTGTTTCTCTTTTTCAGAAAGATAAATTTTAGGGAAAAAAATAAACGGAAAAGCAAACCTTTTAGATTTGCGAGCAAATTCATTTGACAACATAAACATACTCATAATATAGAAAAAGAAAAATAGGATATAATAAAACCATCCTAATGAAAAAAGCACATTTTTAATTGAATAAGGCTCACTTAAAATTCTTAAATATAATAGAAACATGTTATTCTCTTCTGGAATCATCCCTGTTGAGGATCCAGAAAAAAAATTAACTATTACTAATCCAATATACCAGACAAATAGAAGTCCTAAAAAAAGTAAAACATGATTAACTTTTCTAAGAGTATCTTTCTTAGCTTTGCTCCAGTTCTTTCGTTTTTCCTGCAATTTAATACTTAACTTTTTAAAAAATCTTTGAGAATCTTTTTTTATCAAATTTATTATTCCTGTGGAGATTAATACCAGAATTCCAACAAGTATCATAGGAACTCCCAATATTAGGAACCATAAGGGAACGAAAAATGATTGAAGGGATAAATCTAAATTCATAATTATTAGAAATAATAGAATATGGAAAAAAACGAATAGTATGGATGTAAATCCAAAAATGTTGTTCAAATAATCTGGTTTATACGAAAAATGAAAGTAAATATAGAGTATAAATGAATAAGATAAGATTATTAGATATAAATTGAGAGCAAAATAAAGCATTATCATTCGTACTTATATTTTGATTATTATATATTTGTACTTTGAAATTAATTAAATTATTAATTTTAAAAATTATTAGATAAAAAAATTTACAAAAAAAATTCTCTTATAGTTAGTTAGTCTTCAATTTTAAAGTAAGTGTAATAAATATTGAAAAAAATTATATTAGCATCAAAATCAATTGATCGAAGTGAAATTTTTAAGCGAGCAGGGATCCCATTTGAAATATTTGTAACTCATATAGATGAAGAGAAATATAAAGAGGAAATATCAAATCCCAGTATACTTGTTAAGGAACTCGCAAAAGCAAAAGCAAAATTTGCACGAAATAAAATCTCAAAAAGGGAGAATGATGCAATAATTATTGCAGCTGATACTATAGTTGTACTTGATGAGAAAATTATTGGTAAAGCCCAAAATGAAGAAGAGGCATTTAAAATGCTTAAAAAATTAATTGGAAGGAGTCACAGACTAATAACTGGAATAGCTATTACTGAAACTAATACATCAAAGATAATTATTGATTCTGATACTACTTATGTCAAGTTTATTGACCTCTCAGATAAAGAAATTATGGGATATGTTAAATCAAATGAATGGAAGGGACGGGCTGGAGCATATTCAATAAGCGATAAAGCTAGTCTATTTATTGAAAAAATTGTAGGATCTTCATCAAACGTTATAGGCTTTCCTATGCATAAATTGTTTGAAATATTAAGAACTGAATTTCAGATAAATTTACTATAGTTCAATAGAGCATAATATTAAATATTAAAAAGAGTTTTTTGGCCTACTGCTCTGAAAATTCCTTCCAAACCTTTAGATCTTCATAAAATTTTAAAATTCTTTCAAATTTGGAAATTAATTCATTATAATAAGCGGGATCTGCATATTTTTTTCTTGAAAGTTCTTTCGCAAGAGCAATTCCATTTTTGTATCTTAAGATTTTTTCTTCAATCACATTTTTTTTTCATATGTGTTCCTATTTAAAACACAAAAATATCACCATATTATCAAATCAAAAATGTTTGAAAAATTTACTTCAGTGTAATGATTTTTTTAAAGTCTTCTTCATCTAAATTTAATAATTCCGAATGAGGAAGCCTTTCTGTAAGTAAACGCCAATTATTATCTTTTTTAAATACCTTTTTAAATAATTTTAATGCCTCTTCCAACTTATTTTGATTAGCTAATGAAACTGCTGTCCAATAGGTCATTTCAGGATTTTCTGGGAACATACTTTGTGCAGCGTCGTATTCTTCAAGTGCTTTTGCCATGTCACCCTTTTCTATTGCGAGATCTCCATTATTCATGTGTTCATAAGCCCGAAATACTTTTAATAATCTATTTAATTCTTTCAATGGATCAACATGATCCTCAACTCGAAGATCAATAACTGGGTCTTCCCATCTATTTTCAGTGTGTTCACCTGCAACAATTAATAACGCAGCAGATTGCTTTCCTCTTATATCACCTCCAACAAATTCAGCAGCATCTAAACTTTTGATAATCCGCTCAGGTAATGGTAAATTACCATGCTTTTCAAACGTTTCCGCCATTGCAGGCCAAACCTTTTCAGAAAGCATCATATTCGCTTGAACAGAAAAATTGTCGCCTATTTTATGCCCAGCATGCTTTATACATTTTGATCCTGTATGAGTTGCTATACGTCCTTGGCAATCTAGAATAGCTAATTGCCTTACATCCTTTCCTTCATCATCAGAGATAAGAATTTCTACAGCTTCCTGAGGTGATTTACCTTGCTTTAACAATTCTAGTCCACGTAAACCAAATGACTTATTAACTAGTGATTGGGTTGCTACAACCCCTACTCCAGCTTCTCCCCATGAAACAACGCTACCAACTGAAAACCAATGACTTTGGACACCAACACCCATTTCTCCAGTTGTAGGATCCCTTGCAACAATAGAATATGTATGTGCGAAAATATTATTACCAGAATGATTACTCTTAAAAATCATAATTATATGATTGGTATATATAATAAATAAAGTTTTATTCTAAAAATTTCAAATAAAATAATTATTCAGAAAGGAAAACATTAAATTATTTTATAATTTAGAGAATTATTAAAAATCATTGTTTCAAATGAGTTGATAATTAATGGCAAAGAAATACAAAAATGAAAGTTTAATGAAATTTTTAACTGTTCTTGGTGGCTTAGTAGCTTTAGCTAGCCAGATATTTACAATTGCTGGGATTCCCTGGATAATTCCACACTATGTAGGATTCTATGAATTAATTTATGCAATTATTGGGATTGTTATATCAGTAATTACGATTTATACTGCAATTAAACCTAATAATCCATTCCCTTTTCATTGGTTATTTCTGTTTGTTTTAGGAATACTCCTTGTGATTTTTGCTGGGGGAATAATAGCTTGTGTACTTTTAGTTATTGCGGCTCTTATTGGATTAATTGAAGATTTATAGTGAAAAATTAAAATAAAGATTTTTAAAATTAATATAAATTCTTTTCTTTTTATTTTGGTTTCAAATATTAATTACTTACCCTTTTTATAAAATAATTTACTATTTCGCCCGCAATATTCCTCTTAGACACTTCTTGTAAAGCAGTAAATCCGGGAATTGAATTAACTTCTAAAACTTTATATCCTTTTTCACTCTCAACGATATCAACTCCTGCAATTTCTGTTCCGGTTATCTTTGCGGCTTTAATTGCAAGATTCTCTAATTCTTTATTTATTTCTATAGGTTGAGCTTTTGCACCTGCATGTATATTTGTTTTCCAACTATCACTTATTCGATACATTCCTGCAATTATATCATCTCCTAACACCAATATTCTTATATCTCGATTGTAATGTTCAACAAACTCTTGTAAATAGAACACATGGTTTAATTTCCCTAGTGAATAAATCACATTTTCTGCAAAAGCTTTATCATTCAGTCTCACTATTCCTATTCCTTTGGAACCATACAGAGGTTTTAACACACAATCTCCTCCTAAATCATCAAACGCTTCTAAAGCCTTATTTGGATCTTCACAAATTATAGTTTTTGGTGTGGGAATGTTGTAATTTTCTAAAAAAACAGAGGTTAAAAACTTATCACTTGCGATCTCTAAGGATTCTCTTGAATTTATCAATTTTATATCAAATTCCTCAATAGCACGTAAAATATCAAGTCTAAAAAATATTTTTTGGGTAACCGCAGCTCCAAAACCCCTTACTAGAGCTGCTTTATGTTCTAGAGATTCAAATTGCTTGTAAAAACTACGCTTGAAACCAACATCCACCATAATAGCTGAAGGAATAAAATATTGGACTTTATATCCACGCTTTTCAAACTCCGCAGAGAGAATTTGTACTTCTGGGTCCTTAGAATTTGGTGTTATAATCATAGAGTTCATATCAATTTCACTTTAAAATAAATTACTTAATTAATCTATAGCACTAATTTTTAAATAAATTTAAGTTCTTAAAAAACATATATGAAATCAATGGATCCTAAAGACACTGAAAA
>JBHLLI010000060.1:0-23705 GCA_048885765.1 Candidatus Hermodarchaeota archaeon | reverse complement strand
ATGCTATATAAAATAGAAAAAGATTAAATTATTAGTTTATAATCTTATATATATAAAAAGTATATATCTCATAGGAATTACCCTTTTAGATAGTTCAAAAGCGGGGTGGGCTAGCCTGGTTTATGCCGCAGGGCTCATAAGGCGTAGAACTTATGTCCATCTCTTTGAGAAACCCTGAGATCGTTCGTTCAAATCGAACCCCCGCTACCATTTTCCTAACTTTTTTATATTCTGAGGAAGAATTATTTCAATCAAATATTTTAAGAAAAAGGATCTCCTATTATTCTTAGTTTAATAATTAGTTCTAAATTAAAAATTATTTAATTTTAAAATATTAGATTAAGAGCAAGGTTTGAGTTGGATGTAACTATGAGTTTTAAAAGAGCGCCTGCAATACAATGCTGGGTCAAACATGTTTTAGAAGGACAATATAATGAGAATGAAAAATTCTTTTACACTATATTTGGACAAGTCAAGCGTATTAGAATTATAGCAACTATTATTGATAAAAGAGAAAAGTTAATTGAGGCATCTGAGCAGGATATGGGATTGGAAGATGAAATGGGTTCAAATATAAGAATAGATTTTGATTTAGATGATAGTACAGGAAGAATAAGGGCAACCATAAGAAATATCGACCCAGACAAATATAAAAAATTCAATAAAGGGAATATTGTAGAAGTGATGGGAAGAGTAAGTAAATTTAAGGATTTTGTATCGTTATGGATAGAGTCTATGAGAATAGTAGAGGAACCAAATTTAGTTTTATTAAGGAATGCTGAAATAATAAAAAAGATAAAAAGTGGAGAAATCCAAGAAGTTCCAGAAATTGTTGATGATCTTGATGAATTTTCAGATGAAATTGATGTAACAACTCTATTTGAAAATGAGACAGATTTTTCTGAACAGAATGAGACAAAAGAAAGAATTTATGCTCTTATTGAACAGACTTCTGCGGAAGGAAAAGGAATTAATTTTGAACGGTTGAAACGAGATATTAAAATCTCTGATAATGAATTAAGAACCATTCTAAATGACTTAATTTTAGAGTCCCGTATTTATAAATCTGATAATGATAATTTTGAAGCATTTTAAAAACCTCTTGTATTCCATATTTTTTCTATTATAAGGGTAAACTATTTTTCTTATGATTGATTTCATTTTTATAAATTAATTAAATAGGGAATATAATTATGGATTTAAATAATTACGAAGAATTATTGGATAAGGCTTATGAAAAGATTCCTGACAATGTAAAAAAGTCATCAAGATTTGAAATACCTAAAGTAGAAATTCGTATTGAAAGCAGAAATACATTTATTACCAATTTTAATAAAATTATTAGTACTCTTAATAGGGATAGGAAGCATTTTATTGGAATTTTTCTAAAGAGTGCAGGAACTATGGGAGAAATTAGGGGGCAACAATTATTTTTAAAAGGACAATATAAGGAACAGGTTTTAAATCGACTAATTGAAAATTATACGAAAACATACGTTCTTTGCAAGATTTGCAATAAACCTGATACTCAAATTCAAAGAGAAGGTAAAAAACTCTATTTGAAATGTACTGCGTGTGGAGCAAGAGAAGAAATTAAAGAAAAATAGTTAAATTAATAGATTTGAAATTGATGAGAGTATATTTAAAAGTTCATGTTAAGAATGATATTGAAACAATCGCTTGTTGCGATGAAGAACTCCTTAATCAAGTTTTTAAAGAGGGAAATCTTAGAATAGAAATTTCAAATCAATTTTTTGGAGGGAAACTGATAGATCTTGAAGATGCGATTTTAATTTTAAGAGAAGCTACATGTTTCAACATTGTAGGAGAAAAGATAATAAATAAAGCAATAGATTGTAAGTTAATCTCATTGGAAGGAGTAAGATCTATAAATGGTGTTCCCATGGCTTTAAAGATGATGTTTTAATGCCTAACAGATTTTGTGCAATTTGTGGAAAAAGTATAGGCAAGACTGATCCTCATTTTGGAATGTGTCTAAAGTGTTATTTAAAGGAAAATCCTTTATTTGAATTACCAGATAAATTTTCATTAAACATCTGCCTAGATTGCGGGAGTTTTTCAAAAAAGGATATGTGGATTATACCTGAGACAAATGAAATTTTTTCTATACTAGAGCAAGCACTTCAAAGGCATGTATTAAAATCTCTCATAAAAAAACATAATATTGAGTTTTCCTTCTCATATGAGGAAGATAGCTTTATTTTTTCATCAAAAGATTTATTAACTTCACTTGAAGTTTCAATTCGGGGATTTCTAAGGGATGATCCCAATATTCAAAACACTCAGATAATAAAAATAAATATAAACTATATGCTATGTAAGAATTGTACTAATTTAAGAGGAGGAACTTATTATCTTTCTATTATTCAATTAAGAGTCAAGGATGAGGAGCAGTTCGGTTTAATAAAGAATATTATAGATGAAATTAATGAATATGTAGAGAATCTATTTAAAAATGATCCTAAACAATATATTTCTAAAATTGAGGATCAAAAATACGGGGTAGATTTATACCTCAGTACAAATGAACTAATGAATCATTTAATTAAATTTCTAAGATCAAAGTATCACTTTTTATTCAAGAGAACAAAAAAATTAGTGGGGAGAGATAATCAAAGAGGGAAAAATCTTTATCGGTTTAAATCTCTGATAAAATTTTTACCAATAAGCGTTAATGATGAGATATCAATTGAGGATCAAAATTTTAGAGTTGAAAATATTATGAAAAATAAAGTAATTATCCGGGATGATAATAATACTAAATTCGTAAAGGATTATTCTTATTTTTTTACCGAAAAATTTAATAAAAAATATGATTAGAGGATAGAGAATTGGAGGAAGAAGATAAAGATATTGAAGATGAGTTTGATGAGATATTGGATGACGAGACTCAAAAAGACTTTGATACTAATATAGATGAGTTACAGAAAAAAAAAATTGATATCAAAAGAATAAAGAAAATAGATCAATCAAAAAAAAAGAGCAGCTATAGAATCTGTCTTTGACGAACGGACAGTTTTCTCCTTGAATAAATTATTAGTGAATGGTCCTTTAGATAAAATTGAAGGTGTTATTTCGGCTGGAAAGGAAGCTAATATTTATCTAGGATATAATTTGCAGGGAAATGAAGTTGCGATTAAAATCTATAAAATTGATAGTAATACATCAAAATGGATGAGGAATTATATCATTGGAGATCCTAGATTTAAGAATATACCTCGAAATGTTTCAAAGATTATTTTTTTATGGGCGAGTAAAGAGTACAAAAATCTTAAAAGGGCGCATAAAGTTGGTTTAAGTGTCCCAAATCCATTATTTATTAAAAATAATATCTTAATCATGGAATATATAGGATTCGGATCTATTCCCGCTCCACTTTTAAAGGATATAACAAGTCCCAAAGATCCCGTTAATCTAATGAATGAGATATTGATATTTATAAAAGATTTATATCAGAAAGCAAACTTGGTTCATGGAGATCTTAGTGAATTCAATATTTTATACCATAATCAAAAACCCATCGTAATTGATATATCTCAAGCTGTATCAATTCACCATCCAAAAGCGGAGGTGTTTTTAGTACGAGATATTAAAAACATTTTTAATTATTTTGAAAAATTAGGGTTAGAAACACCAGATCCTAAAGATTTTTATTATAGAGTAATTAATATTGATAAATAGGTAGTTAAAAAAAGAATAGAGATATAGTTAATAAATAGTAAAATGAAAATTGGTAAAAATCGAATAGCTGTTTTAATAGGAAAAGATGGAGAGATAAAACGGGAGATTGAAAAGAAGTTAGGAGTTAGAATTAATTTAGATAGCAAAACAGGCAATTGTGAAATATTTTCAAATCTGGAAGATCCTAACTATAATCCCCTGAACATTTTCACAGCACAAAAGATAGTTAATGCAATCAATCGAGGTTTCAATCCAATAAAAGCTATGAAATTATTAGAGGAAACCTATGACCTTGAGGTTTTTAATCTTCTACAAATTGTTGGAAAATCGGATAAAAGAATTAAACGCATTAAAGGACGAATAATAGGTCGAAATGGAGAGATGAGAAAGGCAATTGAAAAATATGCTGAGAGTTTTATCTCTGTTTATGGTAAAACAGTCTCGATAATTGCAGATTATGATAATTTGCAAATTGCTAGAAAGGCAGTAAGTATGTTGATAAATGGAATGCCACATCATGTAGTTTTAAAATTTCTAGAAGATAAATTTAGTGAAAGTAAAAAAGAACAATTTAGACAAATGTATAAACCTGAATTTTAAATATTAATTAGTAAAGGCATTTTTATAAATCTTTGATACTTCTTCAATTAGATCTTTACCATATATAATATCTTTTAATTCCTCCAACATCGAATTGGTATCTTCTAGGTGATTAATGGAGTATATTTCTTTATATTCTTCTTTTTGATAATTTTTAAGGTGTATTTCAAAACTTTTAATAGAATATAAACCAGTATCATAAGATTTGAAAATTATAATATAGCGAGGATAAAGATTTTGCTCTCTTAAAGAAATAGCCCACCCATTAAAATAAAAATCTGTTTGAAATTCAAAGAAAGTTTCCCATCTCTGAATCTTTTTCATAATTTCATTTATCTCAACTTGAGTTTCATGAGAAAACTTATCAATCATAAAAAGATGTTTACATAAGATTATAAAAAGGTGGTGTAAAATTGCTTTAATCAAAAGCAATTTCGCCTATATTAAAAATATCATCTGATAAGCCAACTTTTGAATTCTTTTTCATATTGGAACTATAAATGGATTTATTAAAGGAATAGCCACTTCCAAAAATTTGAGGAGATTTAATACCTGTAATTAAAAGCATAACTCTTAAAAGGCCATCAAATTCATCTGATACTCGAGCTCCCCAAATCACCATTGAATCATTTACATCCATTTTTTCAGAAATTGTTTTCGCTACAGAGTTCGCTTCTGCTAATGTCATATCATTACCTCCACAGATATGAATTAAAGCACCTTTAGCACCATCAATGCTTACATCTAATAAGGGAGTGTTTAGTGCATCATCAATAGCCTCTTCAACTCTATTTTCTTTACCACTAGATTCACCAACTCCAACAATTGCAACCCCTCCAGTACTTAAAATTGTTCTAACATCAGCAAAATCCAAATTAATTAATGAAGGCAATGAAATGGTTTCAGTAATTCCTTTAACCATTGTAGCTAAAACTTCATCAGCTACACTAAAGGCTTCGATTATAGGTAAATTTGGAGCAATTTCCAATAATCTATTATTATCTATTACTACTAAGGTATCGACGTATCTTTTTAAAAGGTTAAGTCCCATCTTAGCCTTATCAATCCGTCCGATTTCAGTATCAAATGGTAGAGTTACCACACCTACTACAATTGCACCCTCTAGTTTTGCGATTTCTGCTATGATTGGAGCACTGCCTGTGCCTGTACCTCCTCCTTCTCCACAAGTGATAAATACCAAGTTTGATTCTCTTAAAATTTTAGTTAAATCTTCTCGTGATTCTTCAGCTGCTGCTCTACCAATGTCTGGATTTCCACCGGCACCAAGACCTTTTGTTAAATTCTTTCCAATTAATATTTTAATATGGGATTCGACACTATCTAAGTGTTGACAGTCAGTATTAACTGCTACACATTTTGCTCCTCTAATTCCAATTTTCATTAATCTATTAATAGTATTGTTCCCAGCACCACCGCATCCGATGATTTTTATATTAGCATAGCCAAAGCTATCAATCTGAGTACGAGTTATTTCTCTTTTACGAGCGTTTTTAATAAATGATTCCATAATCAATCTAATATAATTTATTTTGTACAAAGAATCGAAATAAAAAAATTAGAATTAATGTAATATCTAAATATTATACAGATAGGGTGCGTTTATTTGCTATAAATCTCAATTTAATGAAAAATCTCTGTCAGTATCAGGATTAAAGATTAGATCTAAACTCTTTCGGTTAATGAGAAGAATTTTTGGCAATAAGTAGGGAAATCTATTTGAAAATGTTAAACAATATGCACCAGTATTAGTAACGAGGATTTTATCACCTTTCCTTAATTTTTCAGTAAAAAAATAGTCTTTTGCCAAAACGTCTTGATCAGTAGGAATAATACCTGCAATTGAAGTCTTGTATTTATGTGGTTCATCAATCTGTGAAGCGTTATAAAATCTTAAGGAACAACGTGCAAATTTTGGGCAAATGTGGTTACCAATGTTCAAAAAAATCCACCTATCTTCTCCAGTTTTTACTATTTTTGAGATAAACAAACCAGCATCTCCAATGAAATATCTTCCAGGTTCAAAATAGATATTTTTATAGTTAATATGAAGTCTCTCTAAAGCAGATTTCATTTCTTGAGCAATAATTTCTAATTGATTTTGTGGCATAATAGTTGCTTCTGGAAATCCTCCTCCAAGATTAATATTATCTATTATAATTCCTTGATCAAAGAAGAGTTTCAAATTATGCCCAATTGAAGATATATTTTGCTTGAATTGGTTGATATTATTCATTTGAGTGCTATAATGTGATAAAAGAGTGGTAATACGAATATTTTCATAATTTCTGTAAACTTGGACGAATTCTTTAACTTTTACCTCATCTAATTTAACTCCTAATTTGCTATTATATTTCTGAGAATTTACTCGAATACAAATATCTTGAGTATGATTATACTTTTGTGCGATAGAATTAACTTTTTTCAGATCTTTTAAATCATAAATTATGATTTCTTTTACTTTATTTTTAATTCCAGATTCTATCAGTTCCTTTGATAAATAAGGGCCACCAATAAGTATTTTACCAGGAGGAAAACCAAGTTTTAATGCTAGCTTCAATTCTGGTTGCCCTACTATTTCAGCTCCAATTCCCTCAGAAAGAATTATTTTACATACTTCAGCGAGATAATTAGCTTTGAATGAATAGAAACAATGGAAATTATCGAATATTGAATTGAAAACGTTATTAAAAGTTTTAATATTATCCCTAATTCTATTTTCCAAGAATATTAGTAGTGGAGTTTTAAATCTCTTAATAATTTGTGTCAAAACTATCTCATCAAGATAAATATCCCCTTCCTTTTTTACAATAAATGGATTTCCTGAAATATTTTTCATATTCAAATCATTGATAGTTTTTAATAATATTTTGATATGTATTGTGTGTCTTTTCAGCAATAATCTCCCAAGTGAATTTTTGGGACACTTTTATACTTCCTGCTGAACCAAAGTTAGTTCTTAATCTTCTATTTTTTAGTAGACTAATAACTTTATTGGCAATATCCTCAGGATTATCAAATTCAACTAATAATCCATCAATATTTTCTCTAATAACCTCAGGAGTTGCTCCAACCCTAGCTCCAATAACTGGTTTTCCTGCTGACCATGCCTCCAGAAATGATATTCCGAATGCGTCACTTCGACTAGGCATTAAATAGATGTCTGCTTCCTTAAATGCAGCCAATTTTTTCTTATCATAATATCCGGTTAGGTTTTCAGGAGTAAAATTTATAATTTTTGTACCTTCAAGTTTAGAAATTTTAGATAATTCTTTATTAAACGCAATTGTTGAAGGTCCTATAAATACAAAATAAACTTTCCTTATTTTTTTAAGAATAAGTGGTATAGATCTTAGAATTGAAAGGGCTCCCTTTTCATAGTTTTTATAACCACAAAACAAAATTAATTTATACCGTTTTTCTTTCTTATTAAAAAACTTTTGTTTAAAAGAATAGTGACTCAAGGTCTTATTTGGATTATTTTTAAATTTTGAATAATCTACACCCATAGGAATAACTATAATTTTATTCTCAGAGATTGAACATTTTCTAACGAGGTAATTTTTCTCAAGATTTGTACAAGCAATCAATAAATCAAATTTTTTTAAAACATCTATCAATTTAGGATCTGAATAACGAGGATTAGAGAAATGAAAAAATGGTGTACAAACTTTTGGTTTATTCAAAAATGTTCCAACTATTAAACCGATAATACAATTAAAATATGGGAAAAAAGTAGAATGAATTAATTCATAATTTTTATTTGGTTTAGTTAACAGAAACTGTAATAATTCTTCTAAATAGGGACCGTTTTTTATAAACACATCAAGAGAACTATCATCTAAATTTAAATTACGATACGATGAAAGGTTTTTTATCCTATTCAGGATTTCTTGAACAGAATAATCATATTTTACTGGAAACCTAGTAATAAATAGGTTATTTACTCGTTCATAATATTTATCATTAGGATTTATTATTTTACCATCAGAACTTCTTAAAGCTTTGAAATCTATGGCATTTGAAGTGAAAATGTCAACATTATAATTATATTTCCCGGTTAAAATCTCCGCCATCCGTTGAAAATAGAACTCAGCCCCAGATATTGAAGGAAAGAATCTTGTTGGGAGATATAAAATATGATTCAATGAGATACCGATCCTTTTTAATTATAAATCAATAATATTTTATAAGATGTCAAAAGATATATTGTTTCAAGTTTTTAGAAAGGCTAAGAAAAAACAAGTAATTGATGAAGAATTCATCACTTATATAGAGTCGATTTTTCCGGATAAATCTATAAATGTACTTGACGTTTTAAAGAGGGGAATAATAAAATATATTTATAAACCTTCAAATAGAATTGTATGGGCTGCTAAAGGAGAAAATCAAGAGCACATGATCTATCCTAAACTATATTGTTCTTGCCAAGATTTCTATAAAAGTGTTGTAATTAAACAAAAGCGCAAATTTTGTAAACATATTATAGCTCAGATAATTAGTGAAGCATTTAATAAATTTGAGACTATAATCTTGAAAGATGATGAATTTAAAGAGTTTATGAGTAATTTAAAACTCAAGATCTAAGATATTGTAAAAATTTTCAAACTATAATCTCTTCTCGATTCCAATGTTCTAAACAGGAATTAAAATCTTCTAGGCTTATCTCTCTGGGTATTTCTATTTTTTTCAATGTCTCCAATTTCCTAATCTTTAGCATCAATTTCTTATTTTTTTTATAAAAATTCTCAGCTTTAGGATATTCTTCTTTAAATATTGCTTTTAATTTTTGCAGATCCAGACTTGTTAATTCATTATAATTTTCCAAAACAAAATTACATAGAGGATCAATTGAAATTTCGAAATTAAAAGCATCGACCTGTTTTAATGCTAGAGGATACGATTGACAAGCTAAAGGTTTAGAATCATGAACGGTACATCCTTTTTTGTCGTTATAAAATGGACATCCTTTCTTTTCATTATCTAATCTTATACGATAAGTCAAAATCAAAATTTTTTTGTTCTTAATGTCTGGAAATACTAAATCTTCAATAATCTTAAATTCAACATTACGTTCTTTAGCGATTTCAATTAATTTATCTGCTTCATCTGGATAGATTGGAATTCTTTTAACATAATCACCAGGAACTTCATGACAACATGTACCGCACAATCTACATTTATACTGTTCTACCATCTTCACAAAAATTTTTGTTTACAAGAAAAATAAGATAAATCCATCAATTTAATTTTTCGATAATATGATTATATTACTTTTACAATAAATCTTGTGTCTACTAGGATAATACATTGTTTTTAAATTGATAAATTCACCCTATTATTAGAGACAATTTTTACATATAAGGTTTAATTTATGGAAGGAATACGAATTATAAAACATGAGAATTTAGAAAAGGAAGATTTTATCAGACCAATATGCATTTTAGGAATGCCTGGTATCGCAGATGTGGGTAAATTTGCTTTGGATTCTCTTATTGGTCAACTTAATGCCAAAAATTTAGTTGATATCATTTTTGATGATTATCCTGCTGGAGCTATAGTGGATGATAGTCTATTATCTGCTCCTAAAGCAGAAATACTATATTGGAGAGACCCGAACGAGTTGCGAGACCTATTATTAATTACAGCTGACGCCCAAAGTCTTACTCCAAAAGGCATATATAAAATATCCAATTTTCTTGCTGAACTTATTCATCAATATGGGATTAAATTAATAATTGCTTTAGGGGCTTATCCAGTTAGTAGTAGAAAGATTAACTCAAAACTCCCAACCATCTTTCTTAGTTCAACAAATCAAGAGTTATTAGCTCACTATTTGGTAGAAAGTAATTGTCAAAAAATTCAAAAAGGCGTTATTATTGGTGCAAACGGATTGATTCCGACGTTAGCGAAAGCTCGTTTTAACATTGATGGATTAGTTTTTTTAGCAGAAACAGATAACATTGCTATGATTAATGAAGATATAACAGACTTGAAAGCTTCAATTACTCTATTAGAAATGCTTAAAAAATCTTTTACTCTTCCAATAAAAAAGAGATATTCTTTAGAAAATATTGAGGACATCACTAAAAACCTTCAAATAAAAAGAGATCAATTAGAAAAGGATCTTGATTCTCTACAAGTTGTAGATACAGAGGATAAGCGTAAGTCACTATATATCTGAAGGATTTTATTTTATTATACCTTTTCTGACTTGTAAACTGTTAATTCTTTAAAGATTTAAGGAAAAAGTATTTTAATTATGGTTAATTTACTTTAAATATGAAATATGTGTGTGCTAGGAAGAGTTGTGGGAAGGAAGTTAGCAAAAAAGAATTAAGTGCTCTTCCAGGTATTAAATGCTCTCACTGTGGATTTCGAATTTTATATAAAAAAAGACCAGATGTGATTAAACGAATTAAAGTTCGTTAATTATAATTTTTTTTTAAAAAGATACTAAATATTTAACCTAATTTAAAAACTAAAAGAAGAAAATTTTATCAGGGATTAATTTCAAAATTTAAGTGATTTATTAACTCTTTATAACGATTTCTGATAGTTGCTTCAGTAACTCCAGCGGCTATAGAAATTTCTTTTTGAGTACGCCGTTCTCCTTCTTGTATTGCGGCAACATACAACGCGGCACCTGCAAGCCCAGTAGGTGCTTTTCCCGCGGTTATACGGTATTGTTTAGCCAGTTTTAAAATTGAGGCGGCTCTATTCTGAGTTCTTCCTGATAATTTTAACTCAGCACAAAACCTTGGAATGAAATTAATAGGAGAGGAAACTTGTATATTCAGTTTAAGTTCATTTAATATCAATCTATAACATCGTGCTACTTTTTTTTTGTCTACGGACGCAAATTCAATAAAATCATCTAGAGTTTTTGGGATGCTATTCAACCTACAAGATAAATAGATTGAGCCAATTAACATTGCTTCTATAGATCTACCTCTTATCAAGTTTTTATTAGCCATTTTTCGATAAATATGGGCTGCAGATTCCTTTAAATCCTTAGAAAGATTTAACTGTGAAGAAAATCTGTCTAATTCATTCATTGCATAAGCTAAATTTCTATCAATAGACTTATTGGTTCTGGTTCTTACATGCCATTTTCTTAACCGGTACACCTCCGCTTTCATTTTTGGACTAATTGTCTTTCCAAATGCATCCTTATTTTTCCAACCTATCATTGTACTTAACCCTTTATCATGAAGAGTGAGTGTTGTAGGAGCACCTACTCTCACTTTCTTACTTGCTTCTTCAGAAGTGAATGCTCGCCATTCAGGACCGGTATCTATAAGTCTTTGACTTAATACTAAACCACATACGTTACAAATGATCTCACCACGAGATTCATCTGAGATTACACTTTCGTTACCACATTCTGGGCATAAAGTGAAATTTTTTTGAGGGAATGTAAGATCCAATAATACCTACCCTTTAAAAATTCTCTTCTTTAATTTTCATAATTGAACTTGCACATTTAAATGTTTGCGTTTTGAGGATTTATCCATTAATAAAAAACTCAGTTAAAAATTTTTGAATCTAAGACTAAATCTTATAATTTTAATAAGTTGTCTCTTATCATTAATATAGTGCGACATTATTTTAAAACGCATAGAAAGTATAATTACTTCCGATTTCCTCAATCAGAATGCCAAATTTGTAATATTGGTGCATTTTTTCTTCAATTTACTCACAGAAAACAAAACTTATTTTTAAATATTCCTCTTAGAAAAATCGAGTATGATATTTTTGTCGGTATCATATAAGGTTAATTATCATCAATAAAAGATTACGATTATCAGTAAAAACCTAGATGTTTATAGTTATAATATTTCTTGATCATTATCTCGGTTCTAAAATATAGGAAAATTAATTTAAAAAAGCAGAAAAATTATGTTATCGATAAATTTTTAATAAATTAGTATATAATTATTTTATAACAAAACTTAAAGACTTTAGATATTATTATTAATAAAAAGTACCAAAAGAAGGAGGAAAAAAGATGCCAGTAGATCCAGCAACGGCAGTTTATAATTT
Source organism: Candidatus Hermodarchaeota archaeon (assembly GCA_048885765.1). Taxonomy (GTDB): domain Archaea; phylum Asgardarchaeota; class Lokiarchaeia; order Sigyniarchaeales; family SOKP01; genus Loki-b32. The sequence continues at coordinate 11,339 of JBHLLI010000060.1, read as the reverse complement.
AATGCAGGCCGATCCTAATATTATAGCAGCAGCAGTAATTAAAGGGAAACAAGTTATTTATTCAACCGATAATTGGGATATAAGTGGCGATGTTGATAGGGTAGTATCAAGTTGGGTTGGACAAAATGCTCAATTCATAATGCTTTCCGGAGTTAAATATTCTATCTTACAAATGGAGGCAGAGCGTTTAGTGGCCATATCATTAAAAGGTGAGGGAAGTATTTGTGCAGCAAAAGATGACGAGCACAAACTTATTTGCTATCTTCAACCAGATGGAGATGCTCGTGGAGCTATAATGGATGTTCAAAGAGCTGTAGGATCTATGAGTACACAAGGTCCATATATGGATTCTAATGCTCAAATGGGGCAAACCGCTGCTCAAATGGGTGGAGTTGCATCTACCGGAATGACATCTTCTGTTGGTGCGGGACCAAGTTTAGATCCTCAATTGAAAGGGGAAATTCAATCATTTCTCGACTGGATCAAGGATAGTGAAGGTTTAGCGGGTTATATTAATTATTATCTTCAACAAAATAATGCTCAAATAATTTCAGAATTATCAAAGATTTATAATGAATTAAGACAAATCTTTGGTGTCTAACTAAATAATGATGCATTAAATTTTTGATAAAGAATCTTTAACCTGTTTATTTATATCTTCTTTTTAAATAATAGACATAAATGGTAATATCACATTACAAATAAATAAATTTTTATTAGTTTAGGTTATCATAATAATAAAATAAATCAATTCAAGAAATTGTGTGAGATATTTGACTAAAAAAGATAAAAGTGGTACAACCAAAACATCTATTTCAAAAAATACTAAAAACCAGGGTATGCAAGGAAAAACTAAGAAAGTTGTTAATACGGAAGCTTCCTCTAAAAATGAGAAAGATGCAAATTCAGATTATTTAACAAAAGAATATTTGAAATTAGATATCCCTATTGTTCCAGAGGCGCCAAAGAAAAAAGAAAAACTAACCTTAGATACTTCAAAAGTATCAACTGATGTATTAGAAAGAATGAAAAAATTTGAATCCCCTGACATAAAAGTTGTTCTGGTAAATTGCGAACGTTGTAATGCGGTAATTCCTGTTCCAGTTCCTAAAAAAGCAGTATTGGATTCAGAATTACCTGTTGTTCCTATAAGTTATGTACATAAAAATCTTCAAAATAAAGATCAGCATTGCTTAACAATTCATCTAGATCATGATTTTGATATTAGAAGACAGAGATTATCTGATGTAGTGATATCTAATGATTAACGAATATCTATATCTCAGATTTCATGATAAGAAAGGATTTGATAAGTAAATTATGAAGCTCTTAGCTGAATCAAACACTAAAATTGATGATATTACTATTTATTTAAATCTATTTAAATTATATAAGAGCTTTCTTTTGTTAATCTCTGACCAACCTGATATGGGAATTGGGAATGTGACTTTAAGTAGCCCTTCTGTGATTGAAGGAATTAAATCACCAACAGCTTCATATAGTCTTTTTGGTATGAATACTAAATTATTAAGCACTATTATAGCTGAAAAGGCAACAAGTATCTTAAAAGCACCAGTACTTCTACTATTATTTTTGAAAAATAAAACAAGTGATGAAGCTATAATTAAACCTTTAATGAAATTTCTAAATGATAATTTAGAAAAAATCTCAGAAAAAGTAAAATAATGCAGGGAGTGGGATTCGAACCCACGAAGAGCTATCTCACCGGATATCCCATTACTTATTATGTTAATCAACGGATAAAATAATAAATAGATCTTGAGTCCGGTTAATTAGATTTATATTCCATAAAAGTCCGGCACCGTTGACCAACTTGGTTATCCCTGCCCAAACAATGGGAGTATAAACATCACTAGCATCATTACTACAAGCATTACAATTAAAAAAATACATTGTAATCTTCCCTTTCTTTTTTGTTTCCTCTCTGATTCAAAATAATTATCTTTACAACCTTGACTACAAAATTTTTTATCAGTAGGCATAGCTTTACCACAGATAGGGCAATGGCTATGAGGTCCCCATTTTTTCTTAATTTGATCTTTCCATGAAGATTGAGACATCTTTAACTAAATTTTATGAGGTTTAATATAGGATAATAAAAATTAGAAGATTAAAATAATTTATCAAAGATTTTCAATTAGTAATAATTGTACAAGTAATATCTACTTCACCATTCCAATATTTTTCAAACTCAATAAGATTTTTACCTGACATAATTACGGTTTTAATATTACTTCTTTTTAAAATTTGTAAAGAAACAGCGTCAAAAATTCGATACTCTCCTGCTGCTGCTTGTTTATCTCCAGAAGAGTCAAGAATTATTTCATGTAATTCTTTATATGTTAGGCTTTTCAAAAGTTTAGCATCATCAAATTTCTTCGGATCTTTATCATATATTCCGTCGACATCTGTTAGAATTATCAATTCTTCAGCATTAATGAACTCTGATACCTCAAGGGCAACGGAAGTTGTAGATTGCCCCGGTTGTAAACCTCCCATTATAATTATTTTATTAAAAAGTAATGCCATTGAGAGTTCTTCCATCGATTTTGGAACTAATGGATAAGCGAAGTCATCAAAAGAAGCTATTAATAACTTTGAATTTATTCGAGACAGTTCAATTCCAAATAAATCACACAGTGCTTCATTTCCATAAAAGGATCTTACAGCATTTATATAATCCCGTGCAATCATTCCACCACCACATACAATAACATTTGTATTAGAATTATTGCTTTTTTTGAAGATTTGGCAGAAACTTTGAATTTTTGTAATATCAAGAACTTTACCTTCAGTAAATAATAAAGATCCACCTATTTTAATTACTCGTCTACCTTTCATAATATTTTCATTGAAATTTTCTTTGTATTAATATATAGTAGATTAGATAAATTAAGTTATTTTAGGTTAATGTCTAAAAAAACTAAAAAAATTATAGTAGAAGTACCACATAGAATCTCTGGATTTTTTGAAATTGTCGATAAAATTAATGGAGTAAAAATTAGTGATCCCGAGAGAATTGGATCTCGAGGAGCGGGATTATGCCTTAGTGCAAAGGGGAAAACAGAAGTTATTACTGAAAATCTTACTAGCGATAATGAATTCAAGGTAAATATCTACATCAATGGTAATAAAGTAAATCAGAGTGCTGAAACAACATCTTTTATAGTTAACTACATAAAAAAATTAATTAGAAATCCGGTTAAAATTAGAATAAATCATTTTTTTGATCTACCTGTTGGATGTGGGTATGGAGCTAGCGGAGCTGGTGCATTAGGAACGATTTTTGGGTTAAACGATTTATATAATTTAGGATTATCTGATCATGAGAAAGGTAGAATAGCACATATTGCAGAAGTAGAGAATCACACAGGTTTAGGAACTATTTGTGGTCAATTAAATGGAGGTATTGGAATTGTTAAAGAACCAGGATATCCATGTATATATGAGCGAATTAACATACCACCAAATATTAAAATTATTTGTGGTTCATTTGGTATGATTCATACAAAATCTATTTTAACCGATCCTGTTTTAAATGATAAGATTAAGGAAGCCGGTAAAATAGCGCTAAGAAGATTAATTCAAAATCCAAATATAAAATCTTTTATGAATGTTTCCCTTGAATTTGTTAAAAATTCTGAAATACTAGATATTTTAAAATTGCTAAAAGTAAAGGAATTAATTGATGATCTAAACCGGTTGAACATTATTGGTGCCAGTATGAATCAATTAGGTCGTTCAGTATTTGCAATATGTGGAAAAGAAAAAGAAACTGAGGTTTTAAATGTGATGGAATCTTATAGCCCTGAAATAAAAATATTCTCTACTTTTATACATCAAAAAAAGTCTATTGTAATAAGAAAGGGAAAGGAACTTTAAATTTATTATAAGATGTTTAAACTCTCTGGAGATATAGTTGAGAACTCTTGTTTTAATTCTTCAATAAGCTCTGATTTGATTGAACCATTCATTCTATCATATCCTTCACAAACAACAGATCTTACTCCTATTATATCTGGTGAAATTTTGATTAATAATGGTATATCTTTCTTCCTTAAATTACCTGCTAGTGCCACTTCTAGGTCAAAATCTTTGGATTTATTTTTAAATTGAATTAATTGTTCTTTAGATAAAAAATCAAAAAGCCCCTTCATATCTTTAATATAAGTATCGAGCATAGCAATATCTGCCCCAGATTCAAAGGCTATTGATGGAATACTCATAAATTCCGGTGAAGAATTCATTCTAATTCGATCAGCATATCCCGCAACAACAACTTTTATCTCGTTATTATAATCTTTTACAGCCTTTACGACTTTTTTCATTAATTTTATTCCCGTCTTCTCATTTTTGGGACCTTTTAGACCAACTTTTATTATATCTGCCCCAGAAACTGCTGCTCCTAGAGCTGCTAATGAAGCTGAACCAGGTAAGTTTGGGAAATCTCCTATTGTTGCGCTGAGGAGTTGAGAACTACCCGGAGGAATTAATTTTTTCATTTTGCTAATAATCCAAGGGAAATTCGCGCCTAGTGAACCTTCCTCAGGATTTTTACAATCGATATAATCAATTTGATTTGCTACAATAATTTTAGCTTCTTCAATTGTTTTAGGACTAATCAAAAGTCGAATTTTTTCGGGCAAGGTTGTAATCTTATATAATGCAAAAATATTAAAAAATTTATTTAGGATATCAAATAAGAATATTCCAAAGTTGTAAAAAAGTTAGTCAATTTTATAATTTTTAAATTGCATCTATGAATTCCAAAACATTTATTTTAGTATAATTTTATATAAAAATTTAAATTAAATCATTTTTATTAAATATAAAAAAAAATCACGAGTTTATTATGTCACCAAAAGAAATTACAAAAGTGGACATTACCAACGAAGTATTTAAAGAACCAATTGAAGTCGTTAAACAATTATCATCAAACTTAAATATAAAATATACAAAAGTTATTCAGACTTATGTTATGGAAGAACGAAACTTGGACTTATCACTAGAGGATCAAGGTTCGGGATATTTTAAGGGTAAAGTTGTTTGGATTGGAAACAAGAAAGATGATACGGAGGGATCCATATTCTGTGTTGATACAAAAGATGAGTTGAAACAAATTAACCCCAATGCAGAGAATACAGAAAAAGTCACACTAGATATTAAAAAAGGATTAATTAGAATAGCTACGGCTTCTAAAACTAAGTGCTCTGTATGTGGAAAAAATATCGAGATTTTTGATGAAGTAACTGGCTGTCCTATATGCGAAGCAAAAGCTCATAAAGATCATTTGACAGATTGGGTTAGGATGAAACAGACTTGCCCGGTATGTAAAAAATCGTTAAATGTGTCAAGCTCAGGAGTAATTTTTATTAATTAAAAAATCTATTTTACTACAAATTCCTTAATTTTTCAATATTTATTGTCCCATCATATAAAGCTGTAGCTATCAATACACCAGAGAAGTTATAGTCTTTATAATCTAGGATATCTTTTAGATTTTTTATCCCACCCCCCACAAATATATCTCCACTAAAATTGTTTAAAATTTCCAAATAAAGTGTTGGAATTCCTCCAATTTTCTGGCCTACTCTAAATATGTCCAAAAGAATTATCCGTTCTATACCTAAAGCTTCGAGTTCTTTTATGATATCAATAGGAGTATACTTCTTTATATCTTTAGCTTTTGTTAAAATCTGCCCCTTATACATATCGATGCTGATAACTATTTTTTTTGGATTAAGAATTTCTAATCCTTGACTTATAACTTTAAAATTATTTATAGTCTCTAATCCTAATATTAGACTTTTTAATTTGAAGTCCTTAAATTTGTTAATATCTTCTAAATTAACTATTCCTGGATCTAAATTTATTTCGATTTTGGCAAGCGTTAATATTTCTTTTAGTGTTTGGAAATTTGGGATTCCCCTTATAATGGAATCCAAATCTGCAATATAAATTTCATGTAAACGAAATTTTTTTGAATCGTTCTAACAATGTCAACAGGATTAGAAGATTGAAATATTTCATAGTTTAAGGGCTTATAATCTATCCTTTCTCCTTTTTTGGCATGCACTGCTGTAGAATTTAAAATATCTATTACAGGTATAATTTTAAATGTTTTCATTTATTATTTTAATAATATTTTTGTTTAATGCTTTAAAGAGATCTTATAGGTTTTAATCTACTATAAGATTTTTATTTATTTGATAAATGAAAAATTACCTTTACTTAATACTCTTTATTTTTAAAAGAATAGCTTTTTTTAATTACAATTAAATAATTTTTTTTTTATATAATCCAGACTAAAATAATTTTAGAATTAAAACAAATTTTTTTGAATTGTGATTGAAATGAAGACTGAAGTTTATGTCAATAAAATAATTGAAGACACCGGCTTAACGAGAAAAGAAATTCAGAATCTAGTTGAAGATAAGAAGAATGAATTAAAAGGATTAATCTCAGATGAGGGTGCTTTATTTATCATTGCAAAAGAGTTAGGAGTTGATATTAAAGGTGAAAATAAAGATTTATTAAAAGAAATTGAAATTTTTATCTCAGATATTACCCAAAATATGAAGAATATAACATTATATGGAAGAATTAAAGAAATTTATAATGTTAATAGCTTTGAAAGGAGTGATGGGAGTAAGGGATATGTAGGTTCCTTTTTATTGAATGATAATACTGGAGATGCAAGAATAGTGCTTTGGGATAATCAAGTAAACGTTTTTACTGAGCCTAATTTTGAAAAAAATGAATTAATTAAAATTATTAACGGGAGTGCTAAAAAAGGAAAGTATGGAAATATGGAAATCCATGTAGGAAGTTATGGGAGAGTAGTTTTATCACCAGAAGATGTTGACTATAAGAAATACCCCAAAATTACGTTTAAATCAATTAATATTAGCGATATTAACCTAAATCTTAATTCCTTATCGATAGAAGGAAAAATTATTCAAATTTCCCCAAAAAGAGAATTTACTCGAAAAGACGGTGAATTAGGACATGTACAAAGCTTAACATTGTTGGATTCAACAGGATCCATCAGAATTACCTTTTGGAATGAAGATACTGATAAATTGAAAGCATTAAAAATTAATGATATAATATCAATTTCTAATTTAAATCCTCGATTAAGTACTTTAGATTCCAAAACTATTGAGCTTACTGCGAATAGAAACACAGATATTACGAAGAAAAAGGGAGATTTGGATATTAAAGGAGAATCTGTAAAAAATGTAAAACAGCTTCAGCAACTGAAAGGAGTGGTCTCATTTAAAGGTGTTTTAACTTCAGTTGATAATTTAAAGTCAATAACATTAAAGTCTGGAGAACAAATTTCATTATTAGGATTTATTGTAAGCGATAGTACTGATGGTATTAGGGGCACCATCTGGGGTGAGCAAGCTGAAGAATATTCAAAAGAATTGACTGTTGGACAGGGATTATCATTGCAAAATGTATTAGTTAAATATAGTAATTTTTCAAGTAGGAATGAGATCTCTTTAATCAATGATTCATCACTAGAATTAATCGATCTAGAAATAAAGAACCTAAAAAGCATTGAAGTATCTGGAAAAGAAAGACTCTCTAACTTTTCTGGTAATTATATGAAAATTAATTCAATTAATACTCCAGGTACCATTGAAATAAAAGGATTTATTGCAAAAGATCTCAATAAAATAACTGTATATGAAGCATGTAAAAATTGTATGAAGAAGGTGGAAAATTGTACGTGCGATAAAACAGAAGATTCTGAATATAGGATGATTTTAAATCTGATAATAGATGATGGAACTGGAACAATCAGGAGCACTTTTATGGGAGATTTGGCAGAAAGACTAATAGGAGTAAAAACTGAGAATATTGTACAGCTTAGGGAAGCTCCTGAATTTGAGAAATTTCTTGAGAAGAAATCCTCCGAGTTCCTAGGAAAAGATATTATTATTAAAGGGAAAGCCAAATTTAGCGATTTTTCAAATCAGTATGAGATATCTGTATATGATTTTAAAGATATTAATATTGACGAGGAATTAGAAAGAGTAATGAGAGAAATTAAAGTTTAAATCTTAAAAATTAATATTATTGAGAAATAATACTAATACTACTAAATTTATAGGGATCCTCTATAATAACGTTGATTGAATTTAAAATCTTTTCTCGGGTTAAATTCTTAATGTGTATATTAAATGGCCAAAGTCCTATTATAATATCTCCTAGATTTTTTATATTGCCAATTAGAAATCCTTTCCTTTTCCCATCAACTCTAGATGTGCATAATATAACAAGATAATAATTAAAAGAATATTCTACTGAGGGATTTCCTATTATAAGAACTTCTTCAATATTTTGAAAATTCATAACGTGTTCATACTGTTCACTTGTGTCTCTAAATTCTCGGAATTGCTTAGGAAGAGCTAAAGGTTTATTAAATTCCAAATTTCTGAAACTTAAAGTAAGGTTTTTATTTTCAAATTGCTCAAGTGCTCTGAAGATTACTTTATAAATAATGGGATTCATAGAAACTATACTAAACTAGTTTATTTTTAATCTATCTAATACGTTGGTTTTCCAATATTCTAAGTTTACTTGATAGTCTATTATCTAAAAGGATTATTCTTGAATAAGAATATTTTCCTCAGGGAACCCTAAATCAATTAAGAATTTCTTCATTTTAAACCGATGATCCCCTTGGAGCTCAACTTCATTATCCCTAACTGTACCTCCAGAAGCACATTTTTTTTTAGCTTTTGTTAATATATTCTTCAAATTTACATCGAAATTACCGACAAATTTAACGACGGTAACAACTCTCCCCCATTTCCTTGTATCATTAGAGATCACTATTTGTTGCTCATCAGCACTTAAGCTATCACATATACATAGTTCTTTTGGAAAACTACATATGGCACAAATGTCGTCGTCTTTAATACTCTCTTATCACAACCTTTATTATTGAAACTTATTAAAATTTAAATCTAAAAAATAATAGAATAAAATCTTATAAAAATCTTTTTCATTTAAGAGAGAAGCTTTGATAAAATATTTCAAATTCGAGCATTTTATTTTTTTTAGAATTATTGAAATTTCAAAATAAGGTTTTTGAAAATTAAGATTTGTCTTTCTAACCAAAAAAATATTTAAAGCAAAATTTTTATTATTTATCAATAAGCTTATTCTTTATGTCAGAATATAAATAAGATAGATCAAAATGCAAAGCTCGTGGATTTTTAAGGTTATTGTAGCTGGTGCTGGTGGTGTAGGAAAAACTGCTATGATTACTAGATATTGTACAGGTAAGTTCGAAGAAGGATATAAAATGACAATTGGTGCTGGATTTCACACTAAATCAGAAACCCTAGACAGTGGAGAAGCGGTTAAAATGCAACTTTGGGATTTTGCTGGTGAAAAAAGGTTTCGCGAACTTTTACCTGACTATTGTAAAGGTGCTAGTGGTGCGTTTATATGTTTTGACATTAGTGATTATGATACTTTTAGAGAAATCCCTGAATGGTTAAAAATTATACGACAAAAAGCTGGGTTTATTCCTATAATTCTGCTTGGTATGAAATGGGATCTCCAAAATCATGAGGTAGATTTTGATATAGCAAATGATTATGCTACGAAAGCAAAATGTAACCAATGTGTGTTCTGTTCATCTAAAGAGAACATTAATATCATCGAATCGTTTCAAGCAATGGCAAAATGGTTGATCTATTATGCTAATCAGTCAGTTTAATTTAAAATATTTCTAGTAATTCATAATCTCAATTTTTAAAACCTTAAAATAATAGAGAAAAAGCTAAATATTATATTTAATAAAATTATATATCAGAAGAAATATGACAATTGTGCCTCCGTAGCTCAGCTAGGTAGAGCACCCGGCTGTTAACCGGGCGGTCGCATGTTCGATCCATGCCGGGGGCGCAATTTTCTTACTTAACCTAATCTCGTAAATGATATTCAAAAAATTATTTTTATGTAAATTGTTTAATCCATAAAAATATTGAAATGAATGAAGATCGTGAAGAAAATTATGGTGATAATTTTGAAGAAAATAAGGATTTTAAGGAATTTGTTGATATAGAGTTCGAACCAATGGATAAGACATGTGAAAAAGAAGAAATTTTTGATAATTTTGAACCGAGAGATGAAATAATTAATGAAACTTCTATAGATAAATTTAAACCCCGTGAGTATATTAACAACGATAACTATTCTACTGGAAAAAAAAATCACACTTCTGAAAATATAGAGCTAGAGACTCATCAAAAGTTATATAATAATGGAAGAGTAAAGGAATGTGGGAGATTCCATCAAATAAAACCTTATGAAGAATATGGTACCAGAAAGTCGTTAGGAAAAAAGAGATTATTTAGTAGGTGTAAAGAATGTAGAATAGAAATTAATCAGATTTATCAATATAAGAATAAATTGAAAATTATCCAAAACCTTTATAATGGAAAATTAAAAGACAAATGTCAGATCTGCAGTACTGATATAAAAAGGCTTCCTTCATTGGAGTTTGATCATACAAATCCAAGATTAAAAAGAATAAAAAGGTTTAGCTAATATCGAAATTGGGAATACACTGCGACACAAATAGAAAAAGAAACGGCTACAATTTTATGTGTAAATTGTCATAGAATGAAGCAAGCAACTCATTTTAAAAATAATTATAAAAGAATCATAGACCTTGAGCATTGGGATAAGATAAAGAAGAATTATAATAAGATTGAGAAAAATGTAGAGACTTTTAAATTTAAGTAAAAATAAAATGCTTCTGCCGGGATTTGAACCCGGTTAATGATACAGATCGAAATAATCTGTATTGTCACCAGGGTGAAAGCCTAGCAGTCAAGTTTATATCCAAGTGATAACCATTGCTTGGCCGGACTACACTACAGAAGCACGGCTCTATTATTTTATTAAGTTTTTCTTTTTTTATAAAATATTTAGAAATCCTTAAAATGTATTTAATATAGAGTTTGAATCCATTAAAATTTTTCTTTTCTAATATGAAGAAGTAGAATTTAAAAAAGACAGACAATTAAAAATATGCGGGAAGGGAGATTTGAACTCCCGAACTCCTATGAGAATGGATTCTAAGTCCACCGCCTAAAGTCAGTGTTAGATCAACCATATTTTCACTTTTGACCAGACTTGGCAATTCCCGCAGTAAAATAATATAAAACGGTTTTAATATTTAATTAAAATTATTACAAATAAAAAAATTTCTTATGATAGGATAAAAACTTAAATACGATTGAATTAAAAGAAAAAAATTTATTATTATACATAATACAAAAAATATA
>JBHLLI010000059.1:0-23721 GCA_048885765.1 Candidatus Hermodarchaeota archaeon | reverse complement strand
TAAATGGTGGATCGTCCATAAGCTTTCTCATGCAATTAAATAATATCTATTTATCTATTAAGATTAGAGTCAAATCCAAATAACAAATCTTGAATTTTAGTATTAATCTCTTTTGATATATTTTGAACAATTTCCTCTGGAACATATTTTAGATATTCCAATAGTACTTCTTTGATTATAGGGTCAATTTCACTTGTTAATTCATCAATATTTTCGTGTTTTTTCAAGTATATGTTTTTAAAATTATGTAAATGGTTGTTATTTAACTGCTTAAGCCACACTTTGCCTTTAGTCTCTAAAGTACGGAGAATTTTTCTAGATTTTGCAGCATTAAAATGCTTAAATTCAAATTCATATTTAGTTAATATATCTTCAAAATATTCCACAATAAGTCTTTTTTCTTTTAAATTCAAATCAGTCTTAGAATTTAAAAAAAGGATAACCATATATTTATCAAAAAGAAAGAAAATTTGAACTTTTAAGTTAGAACCATGTATTTCCAAATTTGATAGATTTTGTATATTAGTTTGTCCTGCAAATGCTCTTAGCGAACTAAAATACATCGAAATTAGATCCATCTCTAATAGATTTTTTTCATTTTCAGATAAATAAGACTTTATTGGATTAAAGTTGGTTTTATCATTTGAATCATACTCAATTACCATTAATGTATTACCATATTGATCTCCAATTAACACACCGATTAAAGGAGGGATCTTATTAAAATTACAAGAGTTATAAGCACTATAAGTCAATAACATATCAACTTTCTTTTTCAAATTTCCATTTTTTTTACCATCTTTAGCATAAAAATCCGTTGGACTAGTTTCCATTCAAATGACTCCTATTGAAAGTATTCTTAAATTTAAAGCATAAACAATTAAAAATACAATTCTCTTTAAAAATGTAAGAGAGATAAATAAATTATGAAAATAGTAAAAATTTAAAAATAAAATTAGAAAATTCAAAAAGAAAGAGATTTGACAGAGTATGTACGGGGAAATCATGGCAATACTTACGAATGCTTCATTTGCTATTTCATTTGTATTAGCAAGAAGGATAGAAAATGACGCAACACCAATTTTTCAGAACACTATTCGTTCTATTATTGCTTTTGTTACATTTTTGATTATTTGCTTATCTCTTGGCATCTTTTTACAAACCTTTTCACTCTCTGTAATAATCATTATAATACTTATGATGAGCATTTTATTTACGGTTATAATAGGGGATACATTGTATCTTCAATCACAAAAAATGTTAGGTCCTGCCAAAGCTCTTGCTATTTCGACAACAACTCCATTTTTTACATTAATATTCGCAACTCTCTTTTTAAATCGACCCTTTATGATTCAAATGATTTTTTCGATAGTTTTAATTGGAGTTGGAGTAATAATTATTTCCAAGGGAAAAAGTACTGGTAATTCTGAAAGTAATTCTAATTCTTTAGATTCTCATAAAGATTATAATCAAGAGGTAATGAAAAAAAATAGAATTTCTAAGAGCATTGAAGGAACGGTATTGGCAGTGATTACAGCAATTTCTTGGGCAATCGGTATTGCACTTACAGATTATTCTATTAACCAGGTTGATCAGGTATTGAACTTAGGAATTTTAAGTACAATGATCGCTATGATGGTAAGATTTTTATTTGCATCTCTTTTGTTGAGTGTTATCGCATTAATTCAGAGTACTAAAATTCCAATTCCTAAAAAACGAAACACTTGGAGCATTCTTATTATATCTGCTTTACTTAGCTATTCAATTGGAAGTTTATTTTTTGGAGAAGCAGTTCATACTGCTGGTGCCACAGTTATGTCTATCATCTCAACTGCTTTACCGTTATTCACTATTCCATTTTCTTATTTAATAAATAAAGAATCGATCTCGAAAATTGATTTTGTGGGAATCATCATAACGTTCTCAGGAGTTTTAATCATTTTTTTTTAAAGAAATACCCTTATGAGTTATAATTTTTAAATGCGTGTATATATATAAGGATATATATAAATATATACAAATTTCACTTATAAAAAATAGAAGATATAAGAATGAAACTCTTAAGCCGTAATCATAACTTTTAAATATATAACTTTATATATAATTTTGGATATAAGTATATATTGAAATATAATTAAAAAATAAAGGCGAAAATATAAAATTATGAATATAAAGGATTTATATCAAATTCTGCTAGCTATCGTTGGAATTTCAAGTTTAGCTGGTCTATGTCTTGTTTTTATGTTAATCGCGGGTATCTTTCTATAGTTTTTTTAAAGTTCTAGTAATTTTCTATTTTCCTCTGTATCTTCATAAATACGCCATTCTGAGACAAGATCGTTTTCAATTTTAGCTGTCCATATTGCGTAATCTTTTTCTAAAGAATCTTTTGACCATTTTGCATAACCTAACAGAAATACTAGACTACCTCTTGATTCAACTTTGTGAAAATGATTTTTATACGTAGGAAATTTGTTAAAAAATTCCTTCCATCCATTCACCATATCTTCGTATTGTTCATTAGCTCTATCGATAAAAATATGGTCTTCTGTCATAAGACTAGATAAACCTTCAATATCCTGATTACTTATATACTCATTAAATTGCAGAGCAATTAATTTTGGATCTTTTACAATGATCACCCTTCTCAGTTGCTTTAATAAGACATATCTTATATAATATGATAATTTTCTTATTCTATACAATATAAAATATTCCTAACAATTAAAGTACTACAAATAAACTCAGTTTTGAACAAAATGATTTTACAGACATTTGAACAAGTTATGTGGTTTTTAGTCTTTTACCTCATAGTTCTGTTAATAATGGCAATTTTTTTGAAACTTGCATTAAGTTTCTTTAGTAAAGCGCAGCATACTAATTTTGGTAATGTATTTTTAACAGCTTTCTTAATTACTGTCACTTTTGCTTTAGTTTTTTTGTTTTTAGGAGGTTGGGTTGCTTGGTTGGTTGTTTTAGTCGTTACATGGATACTTATTAGTATCAGCCATAATGTAGGATTTTTAAGTGCAATTGTTATAACAGTTATAGCGTTTCTATTATATGTTCTCGTTGTTATTTTACTAAGTGCATTATTGAATGTAACAATTAATTTATGGCCATTCTAAATCTCTTCTTTTCTTTTTTTTCTTTTGAGTAATGTTATTGACAACAAAAATAATTTTGGAACTCCCGACATAAAAATTAAATAAACCCTTTTTGTCGACAAAAATATATAATAATCCCTTAATAGTGTGATTTAAATATGAAACTTTCAAAATATATATTGTTCACTCCTAACGGTTTGAACGTCGAGAAGAGGTATTGCTACCTCAAAGCATTGGCACCGCAAGGTAATCTATTGCGATATGAAAAGAGGTTATGTGTAAAAACATAATTTGAACTAAAATGTAAGCCATTAGGTTTATATTCGGTGTTCGATCTGGCTAATTCGCAAGAATTGGTAAGGTTATCAAACGATAACACCATCCAAAGAATAAGAAGTTATTCATTGTATGGTATTTCTCTTCACGACGCAAAATGATATAATGTTTTGTAAATTTTTCACGCAAGTGAAAAATAACAATACCGTTTGCTTATGAAAACCTTCGGCGATTCATTTGCAACTTCTCGTCCCTTCTTTCTATAAAACTTACAATACTAAATTAATTTAGGGTTAAAAAATTTTTTAGTACGAAATCAAAACTTCTCAGGAACCAGAAAAAATAATGCAAATACAAATAGAAAGAATTTAAAATAAGATTTAGAACACTATATTTTTACTTTTCCACAGTTTTATAAATCTTCTAAAGTCTTCAACAGAGATTCCAAGATCATTGTGTTCTTTATTACTTCTTTTTTTTTTGAGAGATGGTGATTTAGCTCTCATTTTCAATTCCCAATCATAATATGAATTTGAATTTGTCACATAAAGAAGATTGAGTATCTATCATTTAAGTTGAAGGAGTCCGACAAATTTCAGATTAAAGTATTATTGATATTCCAATTTTATCCAAGCTGAATTCCACAACTTGGACATATTTTTACATTTTCTTCTAATTTATTCCCGCAATACGTGCAATATTTCATTTTTACTTCCTGAATAATCTCAGGATCGTCAACTTTTTCCTGCTTTGAAGATATATCATAAGCTTTTAAAAGGGAAAATAAATGAGAAAAAAGACCCTCATACCAAGATTGTTTTAATCTTTCAACTCTAAAAATATTTCGGGCAAGCGGTATGGCTTCAACTCTTATTAATGTTTGATTTCCTTCTAATGTATAAAAATTGATCAAGATCTTCTTTTTCCAATTTGGATCGTGCCCAGTATTTGTCATCATAGTTCCCTGTTTCGCTTCAATGAATGTATTTGGTGTTGAATTTTTAATCTTGGCCTTTAATTGCCCATTTAACCATTGTTTTGTGAGGTTAAAAGCTTTTCGAGCATCTATTTGAAATTTCTCCTCATAAATCACATTAACTCTCATAATTATTTGTGAATTGTATTTTAAATTAAATTTCTGTTTTTATTAGAAATAAGGAAATCCAATAAAAAGAGTTAAAACTGACATTGATAGCTGCGATAAAATTCCTGGGATTAAGCTTTTAGTTTTAACAAATAAAAAAGCAGAAAGAATTTGTCGGAAAGCGACAGTTATAATACCTAATGGATTCATGAAAAGGGGTACACCAGGATACATACCAATTTGAGCGATAGTAAAAAACAGGAGAACGGTTACAGAATTTAATATAATTGCAGTTGAATTTTTCCTTTTTTTTAGTAGCATGGTCATAAAAATTCCTCTAAAGAGCAATTCTTGCCAAAAAATAATACTAAAATTGTAAATTAAAAATAAAATTTCCTGATTTATATAGACTATACCTGGTGATATTATATAATAGGGAATGTTAATTAAAAGATTTACTAGAAAAATTGATAATGTCCCCAAAAAAGACCAAATAAGAATTTTTTTTGATTTAATAAGCCATGAAGCATGAATGTTTGTTAAATATTTATCTAGACGTTGTTTCCCATAAGGTAAACCTAAAAATCTTGGAATGAGATAAAAAAATAATGGGAAAAAACTCAAATTAAATAATGCAACTCCAATTATACCTAAGATATTGTAATATCCATAAGCATATGGATCATAAGCAGAAAGACCGATGAAGAAGGTTGAGATTACAGTTGATATTAATAAATTAACAAAAAAACAAAACAGTAGAATTAAAGTGCTTACCCATATATGGTCTGTGAAGAAGGTTGGTTTTGATTTTTTTGGAAAAACTTGTCTCTTTTCTCTCATATTTGGAAACATCTTATTAAGAACCAAAATGCCAAGCACAATGCTTACAATAGTAAATATTATATAAAACGTGGTAATAGCAGAGAGTAGCTGATAAATATAGAATATTAGTACAAAAGATGTAATCCAAAAATTAATTACATATTGGATACAAATGATCAATGCCCATTTAACAATTCTTTTCTGTGGATTAATGTCACCAATTACATAACGCTTTCCAAATTTATTAAAAAAATATATTTTCAATTCATAAGTCAAAAGAAGAAAAATCCACACAAAAGGAGCTGCAATTATGGTAGCAAAAAGGAAATTAGGAAATTTCGGAGTTAATAAATAAATGAGAGTAGGAGAAAATAAGGCTATAGTCTGAAGGGTTATCATTAAAACTAGTTTTGCTTTTACTCTATCTCGTGGAATTATTGGCAATGCTGCTAAAACGGCTTCTCCTGAAAGATCTATATATGATATTCCATATACCAACATGCTAGAGATTATAGGGCAAAATAATAATATACCTAAGCAATAAATTATAACATCTCTTTCAAATATAACAGGACTAGAAACTAACCCAATATTAAATGAAAATGTGAAAATGCATGCCAATATTATGGGCATAACTAATGAAAGAAAGACCTTAATATCATGCGACGCTACAGAAAGATCTTTCCGTAAAAATGCTCTTACAGAGGTACGAGTTTTGATTTTAATTTTAATTTCTTCTTTTTGGTATACATATTGAGAATTAACTGAACTGTAATTGGTGATTTTAAAGAGAGTTTTTGATGTTTTCATATGAACCACATATGTTATGATAATAAAAAGCCCCAATCCAACAAAAGTACTAATCCATAAGTTAACTGATAATAAATTAGGAGTAATTGCTAGGGATAGGATATAACTCGGATTGAAAGGATAAGGAAGTGTACTAAAGATAATATTAAGAAATTCAGCTTGATTGAATAGGATCATTGTGCCAAAGACATATTCAATTGACCCAAATACCCATTGAATAATATATATAGTTCCTAGAATAACAGCTACATAACTAAATATATTGAATAGCCTTATCGCAAGAGCTTTTTTAGGACTAGTTTTACGTGAGTATAAAACACGATGGAGTCTTTCTCCAAATAAAATAAGTAGATCGAATGAAAAAACTATATTCACAGTAGAAATACCAAGGCTTATTAAAAATATTAAGATATTTTGAGTTTGAATTAACATTGTAATTGGAAATCCAAGTATTATGCATATAATAGGAATGTCAAATGTGCGAAAAATCGTTAAATATGCTAATTTCCTTAATTTCTCTCTAGGAATGGGTAGAGTTTCAAACCAACTGAATATTAATCCAGACATTACCATACTTGACTCTAATATCCCCATAAGGAAAAAATTAAAAAATTGTAAAACAAAATATAATCCAAAGAAAATTACTCCTGTAAATATAATATTATCTGGTGAAAATGGATATAAATCGGCAGTTTGTATGATTTCTATATAAGTAAAAATTAACATTACAGGTAAAATCCCAAAAATAATAGAATAAAGAATTTTTGTTGCTAGTACCTTAATTTTGAGACTTCTTTGTCTTTTTCGATATCGTTCTAAAAACAATGACTGAAAAGAGCCTTTTGCTTGAAGTAATGACTCTAAAAGAAGTTCTTTATTCGCATATTTTGCTATAGCATAAAGACTTAAACTTTTTTCAGTCATTAAATTCCCAAATTTTCCTGTTTCAGTAAGTTTTTAAAACTTTTTTATTCTCTGGATTTACATTAAATGGGTTATATTTATTATAATAATATTATTTAAGTTATACAACTAGATAGCATTATTTTTAAATGGAATGTACGAGTGGGATAAAGATTTTTAATATTTAATTGGATTTAATTACATTTATGTATAGTTCAGCCAACAAAACTATATAAATCTATGGACTTATGGCTAATACTTCTAATGAGAATAGAAATATCATAAAGGTAAGAACTTTTATCAATTCATTGCCTACGAGGAGATTTAAATCTAAGATTGACTTATTATTCGAGAAAATCCCTGCTTTTGGTAAACTACTATCAAGTACTTTTAGCTTATTTGAAGTGTATTTACTAGAATTTTTTAGAAGAATTGATAAAAGATTTAATGTGTATACATGGGGTATTATCAATAGATATCTAATAAAAGGACGCTGGGGTGGGAGGGTCGTTCCATTGGGTAGAAATATTAGTTTGGAATCAAAATTTATCTCAACTCAAGAAATCATGGAAATAATAGAGCGTTCAAATATTGTAGGGATAAGCTGGTGCTATTGTCGGTCTGTTCAAAGAAAATATAATAAACCAAATTGTCATCATCCCTTATTCTCATGTATTCATTTAGGTTTCGGGAAATCTCTATATGAAATCCCATACAAATCTTATAACTTGAAAAAAGTATCTAAAGAAGAAATTGAAAATTTACTTTATGAATGTGATCAAAGAGGATTAGTTCATCAATTAATCTACTTTCCAAGTCCTCAATTCTATTACATAATATGTAATTGTTGTCCTTGTTGTTGTGTAGTGCTAAATAAATTTCTTAAGTACGGATCTCCCCAGATAATCAAGAGTGATTTTATAGCTTCAACAGATTTAGATAAATGTGTTGATTGTGGAACATGTGAAGACTGGTGCCATTTTGGAGCTCGAAAGATTGTTGACCATAAAATCCAATTTAATCCCGTTAGATGTTTTGGATGTGGTGTTTGTGTTTCAAAATGCTCAAGTCAAGCAATTGAATTAATTCCAAAAAATAAAATTTGACTTATATTGCCTTTAATCCGTCAAAAATTTTAGAATATACCGAGCATTCTCTATAAAATACAGGTGGCTGTCCTATTGGAGCCATGACAGTAATCCAACCTCCTGTATATCTTTTTCCAGTCCAAATATGGAACCAAGTATCATCTGGAAGATATACATTCCAATTAATTATATTCGGCTTAATCACTGGTGCCACTAGCAGGTCCCTTCCAAATAGATATTGATATTTTATTTTGTGGAGTTCAGGATCATTTTCATAATGTAGGTAACACGCTCGAATAGGTGGAATACCAGTTTCAATATATTCTTTGGAAAGTTGTTGTATGTAAGGTTTTAAGTGGACATATATTTGACTCATTCTACTGAAGTGGTTAAGAGTATCATCATCTGAATCAAACTGCCAATTTTGATATGGTCTAATACTTTCATGAGTTCGCATTATCATTGTAAAAGCACTAAGCTCCGTCCATCTCATAAAAACTTCCTTGTCTCTTATGTAATCTCCGAGACTGTGAAAACCTCCGATATCAAAATGGTAATAACCAATCCCACAAAAACCTAATGAAATTCCGGCGGGGATAACAGTTGCTAATCCATCATGTATACTCCAGTTAACAAGTTGATCTCCTGCCCATACTAATGTAGTATATCGCGAAATTTTTGAATACCCTGACCTTGTAAAGAAAACTATATCTCCTAGTTTCCCCGATTCTTCAATCGCTTCCAGGTTAGCTTTTGCAAAGATTACTGGATATTTATTATGAAAAAACTCTGAATTTTCTCCTGAATAAATAATGGAATCAACAGGTAAATATTCACCATAATCTGCCATCCATCCGGACAACCCAATGTTAATCATATTTTCCTTAATTATCTGTTTTAACCATTGAATTGTTAAAGGGTTACTTAAATCTAGAAGTGATTTTTCTCCACTATCAGTTATAATTTTGTATAATTTTCCATCTTTTTTTTTAATACAAAGATCTTTTTTTATTGCATCAATATATTGCTCTTCATCCTTTGCTAGCATAGAATTAATATATCCTAGAAATCTAATTCCTCTAGAATTTAGATATTTGATGTACGCTGGTAAATCGGGATATATATTTTCATCATATTCCCAATTCCAAATTAAACGTTTTTGTTCTCCTTGCATGTGAATCCCTTGCCAATCTTGACACCATACAGCAATAAGCTTAACCTCATTTTCTAAGCATTTGTTAATTTTTTCTTCGACAATTTCTTTTCCACCTTGTACACCTAACCATACTCCGTCATAAACCCATTCTGGCAGTTTAGGCTGTCTCCCTAAATAACTTGAGAGATTACTTATTACTTCAACTGCAGTTTCAAATTTCCCGAATAAAATCCTTTCGGGTATACTCCAAATATATAGTTCGTGAAAATCTGGATTAGTAAAATTAAATTTAGCATAACTTGAACTTTCACAATGGCAAAAATAATTTTCTGAAGAAACAAAGGTAGGTTGAGGATGATATGTAGTATACCAATCGCCTGTTATAGGTGGATCTCCTCTACCAACTCCCTGTTCTTCAACCCATAGAGGAACATCCTTACCTCTCAGATTTACTTCTGAAAATTGTTCTCCGCAACCATAAATAGCTTCTTCTTTTGTAGCCAAGATTCTTATCCAAAATCGATTCATTTTTGAATTTGGACAATAAAAGTTTATCTTAAGATTGTAATTATCAATTTCTATTTTTACATTTAACTCTTGTTTTTGGCCATATAATTTCAACTCTAATATATCATTAGATTGATGGGTTAATTCATAATTCTCGAGAGCTGATTTTTTCAGAAGTTTTTCTCTTATTTTAAAATGACCATGATGCATTTTGAAGCGTCCAGTACCTTGACCTATATAAAAAGAAGGATTTGAAGGGGTGTGGACCAAAAAAAGAAATTCTTTAAAATATAACTTAAAGCCCTCTTTTATTTGCTCAAATTTCAACATTGAAATACCCCTATCATTTTATTATATTCCATCCTTTAATGTTAGCAAAAATTTCAAATGGTTTAATAAAATCACCATATACTACTGAAATATGGTGTGCAATTCCATTTAGGATTATTTTGTCCAATATTTTTCTAATATTTTCCTTAAATTTTATCTTTACATAGGTTCCTTTTAATTCCTTTTTCATTGGGATTCCTACAGCTTTTTGCAGGAATATCCGATATTCTCCTGGAGCATAATCAATTCTTAACATTGAAATTTCTCCAGACTTCATAACAAAATCAGCTGTAACTCCTTTTCCTCCAGCAAAATAGGAATCTAAGGATCTAATACACTCACCATCCCACAAATTACAAGCAGCTACACCACAATGCCACAATAAGCCGGAATCCTCGTCAAGATTCACTTGAGAGAAATCAGCCATGAAAGGTGATTCTGCTCCAATAGCTTTATGGGCTAACATTGAGAGAGTACCTAATATATCTCCTTCACATGTTAATATTTTATTTTCTGATTGTAAAACTGACATAGCAGCGCAAGGAGATATTCCATAAGTTGCTGCAAACTCTGGCCAACATCGAATGGCGATTGCATCTAAATTATTTTGCTTTATAAAACTGTTAAACTTAACTATAAGCTCTGCTACTTTATCAAGTTGATATTCATTTATGTCTGAAACATTAAAAATGGATTTTATCTGAGATTTACGCTTAATTATTAAATCTTCTTCTACATTGAAATTAAAAATTTCATTTAATTCGTATTGGTCTATAAGAACACCAATTTGATTATATAAATCCAATTCATCAACGTCTAAATTGAAAAACCCCTTCGCTCTTGACCCCAAAATACCTATATGTACAGTTTTAAATGCTTTTATAATTCTTAATGCATCTAACCAATCTTCATCAATATGATCTCCAATTACAATATGATAATTTTTTACTCCTGCTTTGTAGAGATTTGAAGCATTCAGATTGATACCACACACAGAATTGAGACGTATTTTTCCACCATCATATGGTAATTCGTTTAAACCCCATAACAAGATTGGTTTTTGGATAAATTTATTCAATTCTAGTATTAAATGTCCCAAAGCAAACGTTCCACTTATACAAACTAAGGCATCAATCTCTTTTGACACTAAATATCGAGCTATTTTTTGAGAATCTTCAATTTCTATAACTAAGTCATCTATAATTTCCCACTCAACATTTTCAATTGATTTGATTTGAATTTGAATTTTTTTATAAATTTCAGAAGCAGCTAAATAATCAAATGTTTTTCTAGCTATACATACAACACCAATTCGAATATTTTGTTTCATATTTGTACCAAATATTTATTGATTTTAAATATTTCACATTTAACTCAGTATAAAAAAAGGAAAAAGAAAAAATTAATTACTTTATTTGCGCGTCGGAGGTTTTATCAAGAAGGCTAATACGGCAGCTCCTATGGACATAATGCCCATCACTATAAATAAAGTTAAATATCCACCAAATAAAATAACAAACGTATTTACCATCGTGGCACCTACGAATCCAGCAATTCCATAGGCTGTAAAAACAATACCATAATTAGGTCCTAAGTTTTTTGAACCAAATAAATCAGCTGTAGCAGTTGGAAATAAACTAAAATTACCTCCGAAACAGAAATATATGGCACATGTCATTATCAAGAAATATATTGCATTAACATTTGTTGTAAAATATATGAACATTAATACTGCTTGAATAATGAACATAATAAGCATAGATTTCTTGTATGTAATTAAATCAGCGAGCTGTCCCCAAATTATTCTTCCTAATCCATTAAATAAAGCTGCTAAACTTCCAATTAAGACAAAATCCGCAGTTCCAATAACGTAAATAAAATTATCACCTGCATCAACTGATTTTGCAAAAGAGGAATAAGCACCAATTACCATTAATCCAGATATCGCACTTAGAATAAATGTTGCCCAAAGCATCCAAAATTGTGATTGTTTTAAAGTTTGCTTTCTCTCAAATTCTAATCCTGAAATTCCACTTTCCTCTGAAGGAGGAGGAGGATTCCACCCTACTGGTTTCCATCCTTCAGGAGGATTACTTAATGCCATTGCACCTCCAATTATAAGAACTAGATATATTAACCCTAGTATAATAAACATAATAGGAATATTAGGAGATATACTTGATAGAAAATTTATATCATCTGTTTCTAAACCTGTAGGGTTAGCTAATGCTTTTATCACATAATTAAATATGAATGAACCTGCTCCAAATCCAGCAACAGCAATTCCATTTATCAAACCTTTTTTATCGGGAAACCATTTACCTGCTGCGGCTATAGGACAGACATATCCAAATCCAATTCCTGCGCCAAAAATAATACCATATGTAATCAATAAACCAATAAAGGTAGTCATTAATGCAGAAAGAATTACACCTCCTCCCATTAAAATTCCTCCAAGGATGGCTATATTGCGTGGTCCAAATCTTTGTTGCAATTTTCCTGCAAAAATCATTGTTATCGCAAATGATAATAATCCTACGCCAAATATGTAGACAGTTACTTCCTTAATTTCATTTAAATATGGACTAACAAAAACTGTAAGAGTTCCCCATGAATAAATTGTTCCTAGCGCGAGCTGTATCAAGATGGCTCCAATAACTACAATCCAACGATTTCTAACTTTTTGTTCTTCAGACATTTACCTATTCACTTGAATATTTTTATATGTTTTAGAATTATTTGAAAGATAAAAACATTCTTTTAATAAATTAAAAATAGCTAAGCTTAGTTTCTTTTGAGGTTTATACACAAATGTGAATTGTTATGCTTTTTTATAAAAAAATTAATTAACATATTGTATATTAACAAATTTTATATCAAATCATCGTGAGTAAATTAAAAATGAGATTTATTAGAGGTCTAAAGAATCTATTCAAAAAGACTCTATTATTGATAATTGTTATTTTATTTGTAATTTCTTGGTTTCTTTTCACATTTATATTTGATATTTTTGGAAACCCCGAATTTGGTAGGGCTTTTTTATTTGTTATTGGAGCATTAGCTGCATTTACTTTTGTATTACTGATAGTCTCATTTTTCATACAGATTGATAAAATGGGTGCATTGATAATAATCATAGCCATAATTTTAGCAATACCTGTATTCTGGATTTTTAGATGGAATGTAATTTATATATTCATTTTTTTTGCCCTTGCTGATTCCATATTAATTGCGTTTTTTGCATATAAATTACTTATGGACACATCGATAAAAGTTGATAATTATTTGTATAAGAAAAAGCGTTCCAGAATATTCACACGGATTTTTGAATTTGTCTTATTTTTCTTTCTTACATGGTGGTTTATTTCTTTAACATTTAGGTTTTTTAGTAGTGCACCCCTTTTAGGAAGTACAAATATAGCAAGAAGTTTCTTTTACCTTTTTCTAATTATAATTACAATACTTGGAATTGTACTAATTAGATTAATATTTACTAAGAAATTAGCTGCTTATATTTCATTATTTGCTATGTTAATATACTTTTATGTTGTTTATCTTGTAGTAGACATCTTAGCAGCATTTCTCTTTATTGACAGTGGCCCATATGATATTTTTTCATTTTTCATTGATTTAATATTATTTATTTATATTATTGGATCAATCTATGAAAGAGTTGACTATATAAAAGAGAAATTAAGGATATTTAGAGCTGATACAATTGCTCTGTTTTTAATCCTTACAAAATTGGTTGTTCAAATTATGAAAATTTGGCAAGAAGTAATTACTCCTCTCGCTCCTGCAATTATCTTAGAGCAAGCTGTAATGCAAGTACAAATTTTATGGATTTTCTTTGTTCTCTTTACGCTAATTATAGGTATATATACAATTTTTAAACATAAAGAAGGTTCAAGTTCTTAAACGGGATAAATTAAGGCTTGCTATCAGTTAATATTTTTAGGAAAATTTTCCTAATTAAATATAATATAAAATTAAATTGGTTTAGATCCGAAAAATATGAGAGTAGATCTTAGAAAATTACTTGTGATTATATTAAGTGTAGTAGGACTTGGTTTAATTATTACAGTAGTCACTATGATTTTTGTAAATGCAGGTACAGATGGAGGTTGTGGATGAGGGGCTATTTTTCCTCTTCGTTTATTAAATTATTATAGAAACTTTTTAGCTAATGATTTTCCTGAATATATACTATCATTTATTGTATTTTTAATTTAAAATCCCAAAGGAATGAATCTTGTTATAAAATGTTAGTAGCAAGCTGACCAACCTTGCTAAGGTTTTGGGTTAAATTTTTAGGAAAACAAATAAAATTTAAAAAATAGATTTATCTTTTTTCTATATATTATAATCTCCTAATTCATATTCAAATTATAATAATAAATTTTAAAAAAATAGTATATTTAGTACAATTATGACAACTGCAAATATAACTGTGAATGAAAGAAAAATCCCCTTAAAAGATTTTATGCAAGAAATGTTAGCAAATATTATACTTGGTTATCTAAAAACCACAAAGGGAGTTCCTGAAAATATAGAAAATATTAAAATTGAAATTAATTTATAATTTTTCTTTTTTTATAGTTCTAATATCCAATAATAATATGGTGAAAAAATATAGAACTTATTTATAGAAAAAGAAACAAGATAATTTTAAACTCATTTTATAAATAATAATTAACATTAGTGAAAAAATATGGGAGAAGAAAAAAAAGTCAAAACAAGTCTCGTTTTTTTCATAGGTTTAGCTTTCTTTACAACTGAATTAGCATGGAGTTTATACAATGCTAGAGTGAGTAGACTCTTAGAAACTTATTTAGTTTTTCTAGGTTTTGTTGGAATTTGGATGGCACTTGATAATCTCATTGGTGTCATAATCCAACCAATTATGGGGTCAGTTTCTGATAATACACGTACAAAATTAGGAAGAAGAATGCCTTATATTATAATCGGAATACCCGCTGCTGCTGTCTTTTTTATCTTAATTCCAACTCAACAAAATCTAATTCAATTAATTATTTGGATGTTTTTCTTCGGTATTGCGATGGGATTCTATAGGTCACAAGCGGTATCATTGATGCCAGATTTTATAAAACCTGTAAATCGCAGTAAGGGTAACGCGATAATTAACATGATGGGTGGCCTTGGAGGAGTATTTGGCTATGGATTAAGCTTAATAGCAGGACTTATCACTTTACAAGGATCATTTATTATAGCTTCAGTTTTAATGGTGCTTTCTCTCTTTGTTTTAATATGGAAAGTAAAAGAAAGAGATTCTTATAGTTATCAGGCTTTACTTGAGAAAGAAAGAATTGAAGGAAGAAAAATTAAAGGAGGATCGGAAAAACCGGGGTTAATTGAAAGTTTTAAGGATATTCTCAGAGAAAAAGATAAAAGCACATTGATAATGGGATTCGCAATATTTTCTTGGTTTGTGGCTTTTCAAGGATTAGCAGCTTTACTTACTATTTATGGGGTTAATGTTTTATTGCAGACTGATGATTTCTCTGGATTTTTAGCTTTCTTTGTTGCCTTGCCTATAATAATATTTGCTTACCCGTTTGCAATTGTCGCAGGGAAGATTGGCAGAAGAAATGCGATTAAAATAGGATTAATAATAATGATTACCTGTCTTATCATAATATTCTTTGTTGGATTTATGAGAGATGCGGGTTTAATCTTTGTAATCCTTCTGTTAGTCTTCGCTGGAATTGGTTGGTCTTTTGTAAATGTCAATTCAATAGTAATAATATGGGAATTAGCGCCTTCTAGTGAAAAAATAGGGACTTATACAGGGATTTATTATTTCTTTAGCTTTTTAGCTGCCATAACGGGGCCATATATATTAGGAGGATTAACAGATTTATTCAATAACCCGCTAGTAAGCCCACCTTATACTCTTGTTTTAAATGGAGCAATCTTTTTAATAATTGCATTAGTCCTTATGTTCTTTGTTAAACGCGGAGAACCAGAACTAACAGAAGAAGAAAAACTTGCTAGACAAAAAGCAATTCAAGAATTATAGCATCGTAAATTTTAATTTTTAATCTTTTTATTTTTTCTTTTTTTTTAATATATATAATAATCTCAAATAAAGAATTATGAAATTAGAACCAGAGTGTGTTGGTTGCCTTTTTAATCAAATGCTTAAAGCATTTAGATTACTCAAGCCGGATTTTTCTAGAGAAATTATTATTAAAGCCCAGAAAGAACTCATGGAATATTTAAAAGATTTTGACATTGAACAACGAGCGGCTCCTTATCTAGGCAAGATTACATACAACATAATCTCAGATCTTGTGAAAAATAATGATCCATATTATAATTTAAAAATGCAATATAATAAGCTAGGTATGGAATATTTCGAGGAAATTATAAAAATTATTGAGAATGCAAAGGATCCACTATCTAAAGCTATTTTGGCCTCAGCTTTAGGAAATACCATTGATTTTGCTAGCCAGCACGAAATGGATATTATATCAGATCTAAATAATTTCGCTATTGAAGATTTAGTTATAAATGACTATGTAAAATTTCGAAAATCACTAGAAAATACCACACATTTACTAATCCTTGGTGATAATGCTGGTGAAATAGTCTTCGATAAAATTTTAGTTCTAATTCTTAAAAAATATTATCCTAATTTAGAAATTATTTATTCTGTGAGATCTGGTCCAATAATTAATGATGCCACACTTGAAGATGCCAAATTTATTAGGTTAACTGATTTAATAAAAGTTGTTGAATCAAATGATGCACCAGGTGTGATTATAGATGAAGCCACTAGAGAGTTTAAAAAATATTTCTTTAAAAAAAATGGTGTGATCTTATCCAAAGGTCAAGGCAACTTTGAGAGTCTTTATGGTATGGAAATTCCCCAAAAAGAGGTTTACTATTTATTAAAAGCAAAATGTAATTTAATGGAAAGAATCTTTGGGGTCAAAATTGGAGATTTAATTTTCAAAAAAAAGAATAAAGATTTTTAGTGAACGGAATTAGTTCTTAGTTTCTTAATTGCATCCGTAAAGAAACCAAAATCACCAATTTCAAGATCTTTTTCTGATTCTTTAATTCTATTGAAATATTCTTCAATTTGAGTAAATAAAATATTCTTAAATGATGTAAATTGGCTAACTTCATTATAATCTTCATCAATTTCCCTACGATATAATGAATAGAACATGTCCAATGATTTCTCTGCTTCTTGTCTTATATCATGCTTAACAAATTCTTTATCGAGGATAGCAACGAAAATTAAATTATATTTATAGACAATAATCATTTCTACATCGAGACCTTTGATATTGATCTCTTCAATACGTCCGAGATTTTCACCAAATAACCCTAAGGCCCCCACAAAAGAAGATAATAAGACTGGATTAATTTTCGAATCCAAAATAAGATCAAGAAGATATTCCCCCGACTCTTTACAAATAACAATACCTTTTAGAAGTTTAGTATCCTCAGTAATAGTAATCCCTGTTATTATTATTATTACTCTATGTAACTAAAGTGTATTTGAGTTAATAAAACAATCTAAATTATAATTTAATAATTGAATATATTATCTGGAAAATAGGTATTCATTCCAATCTCTTAATTTATGGCACTTTATAGTTTCGTGTTATTGTGACATACTATTGATTAAAAAGAAATGAATAAAATTTATTGTTTTTCCAAAAGTTCTCTTAACTTTTGAACGGTCTCCTTAAAAGCTTTAGCAGATTTGCTCTCAGGATATTTTAAAATGAAAGGCAAACCTTCATCACCTTGTTGGCTAACTTCAGTTTCAAATGGTACCTTACCTAGTATTGGAACATTAAAATCAGTACTTGCTTTTTCAGCTCCACCAGGTGGGTATAAGTCGATATATTCTCCACAATGAGGACAATTAAACCCAGACATGTTCTCTATTATTCCTAGAATTTTCCTTTCCATCACCATAGCCATTTTAATAGTTTTTCTAGCATCCATCAAGGCAACTTCTTGAGGAGTTGTAACAATCACGACATTTTCATCGGGAATTAATTGTAAAATATCCAAAGTTTCATCTGATGTCCCAGGAGGTAAATCACATATTAAATAATCAAGTTCACCCCATTCTGCATCTCCTAAAAATTGTCTTACAGCACTCATCTTCATAGGTCCACGCCATATAACAGGATCATCTGGTGTGAGAGTTAAAAAAGCCATACTCATAACTTTAAGTTTCAGAGGTCCATCAATGGGATAAAACTTTTTAGCTTCAGCATCGACTCTAGGTTTTAATTCTGAACTAATACCCAGCATTTTAATAACATTTGGTCCTGTAATATCCACATCAAGAATTCCAACTCTCAACCCTACGCTAGCTAAACTCATAGCAAGATTTATAGCAACCGTAGTTTTTCCAACACCACCTTTTCCTGAGATTACTACAATTTTGTGTTTAATTTTCTCCATATTGAGCTTTATATTCTTAGTCCTCTCATCCAGCATCATTTCTTTTAAATTAATATCTGGTATCTCTTCCTCTGGCATCTTCCATAATCACTTTCGTTTTTTAGTTATATATCAATTTAATTAATGTATGTTAATCAATGAAAAAAAGACATTTAATTTTACGCCTAATAATTTATGGTAATTTCTTAATTTTTGATTTATATTTTTAATTTCTACTTGTCGGGATTTATATTAAATAAACTAAAGAAATTAATAAATCTCAAAATATTATTCTTTACTCGAAAGCGAAGATTAATTAAAAAACTAAGGTGTTGTTGAATTCCAGTAAGCAATTTCATGGAGTTGTATAAATTTTTACCCAAAACAAATTGCAAAAAATGTGGGAAGCCCACTTGTATGGCTTTTGCATTAGATTTACTACAAGGTAAAGTTAAAATAGATGATTGTACCCCTCTCTTGGAATCTAAGTATAAAAATAATTATAATAAATTAAAAGACTTATTAGGTGCTGAGGAAGGTAAAGAGAAAGAGCTAAGAATTGATGTTGATACGGAATTATGTGACGGATGCGGTATATGTGTAACCATTTGTCCTGTAAATGCAAGGTATTGTCCTCCAACATTGAGTGGAAAGGCTCCGGATTATCCTCCAGAAAAACATCAATTGTTCCAAGTAAAAAACGGAAAATGTGAATTATTAAATTTGAAACACTGCCGAAGAATTGAAGCTGAAGGACGCGAAAGAGAATGCCGTGTTTGTGAAACTTATTGTCCACGTGAGGCAGTTAAAATTGATTATGTTTAGTATTTAAAAATTATTAGTGTGAAAAGAAGAATGGGAAGTAAACGCGTAATATGTTCGGGATGTTCCCTTTTATGTGATGATATTATAGTTAGAAGTGATGGACTATATATAGATGAAATTTTAGGAGCATGTCTGAAAGGAAAAGAACGATTTGATCAAGTGACCTCCAATAATAGATTACTTAGCCCTCAAATTAGAAAGAACGGGGAACTGGAGAAGGTAACTTATAAAGAAGCAGTAACTAAAGCTGTGAACATTATTAAAAATTTTCAAAAACCACTCCTATATGGATTTTCAACGGTTAGTTGTGAAGCTCAATTAAAGGGTATTGAGTTAGCAGAATTAGTTAATGGGTTTATAGATTCTAATTCTGTAATATGCCATGGAAAAGTTTTAAATAAGTCGAAAGAGACTGGAATAACATTAACTACAATAACAGAAATCATTAATAAAGCAGATTTATTAATCTTATGGGGTGCTAATGCTGCTGAATCTATCCCTCGTTTATTAAACAAAGCCCTCTTTTCTCGAGGAAAGTTTAGAATGACTGGTAGGGAAATTAAAACTTTAATTGTTATAGATCCAGTAAAGACTGCTTCATTTGGTGTTATGGGTGTAAGAGATGTAGCACTCCAAATTGAAACTGGAAAAGATATCGATTTAATTCGCGTTTTGAAAGAGGAATGTTGTACTATGAATAGTATCCCAGAAACGGGGGTAGCTGGTATTGATAAAGATGATCTTAAAAGATTACTACTTCATTTAACTGGCGCTGAGAATGGAGTAATTTTTATAGGTCAAGGGCTATTAAGACCTCAATCCGGAGAAGATGTCATTAAGGAATTACTTGAATTAGTACAATTAGTAAATGTTAAGCAAGAAAAAGGGCGAATGTCTGTCATGATGTTAGGAGGACATTATAATATGGCAGGATTTGAGCATATTGCACTTTCAAGTTACGGGAGTAATCATAGTTTGCAATTCTCAAACAATCAATTAGTTGATACTAGTGATACTATTATTACAAAAATAGAGAAGGAAGATTTTGATTGCTCAATAATTGTAGGGACTGATCCAGTTTCACACTTACCCTTTAGGTTAAGTAAGGAATTATTGAAAAAACCTTTAATTCTTATTGATAACAAGCAATCAGCATCATCCTATGCTGCAGATGTTATCATCCCATCCTCTATAACTGGAATAGAATGTGGAGGATTGGTATATAGATTAGATCATGTCCCAATAGAGCTAAAAAAAATATTAAATCCACCAACTAATATTCATTCTGATGAAGAAATTCTAAATAACATTATCGATGCTTTAAAGGAGGCTTGAAAATATGAAAATGATTGTAAACACAATAAGGATGGTAGATAATGATCAGGTGAGAGAATATTCTCTCGGGGATAATAATTCTCTGAAAGAGAAATTGGCTGTAGGATTCATCAATCCGGAGGATTTTAAAAAATTTAACTTGACATCAAATTTGAATCTTAGATTAATAAATAATTTTGGCAATGTTGTTATAAGACCAGAAGAAGATAAAGACGTTCCTGTTGGAATCATAAACATACCTGTATCTATTTGGGCAAATCAAATAACTGGAATTATTAATGGAGAAGCTGTTTATAAAAATATTAGTGTTGATGTCGAAGCTACAAAAGATAGAGTTCTTGGAATAGAAGATTTGTTGAATATAATTAGAGAATGAAACTTAGGGGATAATAAAAATGGATCGATTAATTATTAAAAATGGATTAGTATTTGATCCTATAAACAATATCAATGGGGAAATTAAAGATATTTTAATAGAATCCGGTAAAATCGTAGAAAAATTTAGTAGTCAAGAAGATGTCAAAACTATAGATGCAAAAGGTAAAACTGTTATACCTGCAGCCACAGATATACATACACATGTAGCTTCCCAACAAGTTAACTGGGCTCGATTATTGGGTACAAAGAATAATAGATTTAAAGAAATCTGGAAGGGTTTAACTTTAAAAAATACCGCTAAGGCTTATCTTTCAAATGGATATACTTTCATTCTTGAAGCAAATGTTTTTCCCTCCTTAGCGAAACAAACCATATTTAATTTCAAACAATTACCTGTTCTCGATAAAGCAATGTTAGTGAATGTAAGTAACCTTTGGCCTTTAGAGCTTGAATTTCAAAGAGGAAAAATCGATGATATGGCTAATTTTTTATCAGATCTTTTATCTAAAACATATGGATTTGGATTTAAGGTTTATAATCCTTTTGAAAATGAAGCATGGAATTTTAGAGAATTAAAAAGTAGCATTGAACAATCGGGAAGATTATATAATTTTTCAGCTATTGATGTTTATGAAAATTTAGTAAAATGTAATGAGAGATTAAGTTTACCTCACTCTATTCACGCTCATATAGAAGGATATGAAACTCAGCAGGGAAAGGCCAATCTTTTTACTTTACTCGATAAAATAAAATCTTTAAATTTCGGAACTAACCAAAAAAATGATTCACATTTAAAACGGAACCAAATCTTTCATATTGCACATGCTAATACATATGCACCCGAAGGAGATAATAAAAAATTAATTGATTTTTTAAATGAAAATCAACAGTTTGATATTGATTTAGCATTTTTAGGTTTCAATCAAGTAAATCCATTAATAACTTCAGATAGGAGGATTATATATTCTATGTTAACGGAAGATATTCTAGATAATCCTCGTAAATTGATAAGTTCGGCAATAGAATTTGAAGGAGATTCATTTATATCGATGAGGAATTTCAGTAAAAATAATTATCATGATTGTATTTTATGGGCTAATGCTATTGATTTGGCTTTAAACGTCAATGATAAATACCAAGTTAGCCTTTCTTTAAATTTCCCTAATTATGCTAATATTACAGACATTCCCGAAACAGTAACTTGGTTGATGAGTACTGAAGCTCGACATAATTACATGAATGGAATGAATAACGAATTTCTAAATAATAATTCTCTTCAGGATAATGAAAAAGTCTTAAACTTTTCAGAATTTGTTATTATTTCCAGAATAAGTCCCGTAAAATCCCTAGGGTTAGGTAATTTTAAAGGTAATCTTGGCATTGGAGCAGACGGAGATATAAATATTTTAGATATTAATATAAATGACACAGAAATTTCAAAAGACCATCAGCTTCTAAGAAAAGCATTATCCAACTTAGATTATGTTATTAAAGGAGGAATTATTATCAAAACGGGAAAAACCATTAATTTAGATTTAGACGGAAAAATCTTTTGGTCAGATGGTTCAGCTAAAAGTGAAGGAAAAGATTTTATAATGTCAAAGAAAAAAGAATTTTACCAGAAATATTCATCAATGTTCTATGATTCTTTAACGGTTTCTATTGATGAGAAATATCTAAGACAAGTTAAATGAGCAATAATTCAAAGCTAAAATTTCTTATTTTTGATTTGTAAGCAAATTATCTAATGAAATCTAGTTGATATTTGCTGATATTCTTGTGTATTTAAAGTTAAATATTCTCTATTGTTCAAATTAATTCGATTTAATAGATTATTGTTATCAATTATCTTGATATATTTAACTATTGTATTGTAATGCATATTAAGCCCCTTGGAAATCTGGTTTTTTGTGCAGCCGTTTTTATGTTCTATTAAAAACTCAATTATTCTTCTACATTTTTCTTTATTGATCATAATGAATAGTTTATCATTTCCTTCTCCTAATATAGTATCAAAATAACATATCTGCCCATTTATATCTCGTTCTCGAATGAAATCAAATGTCAGTAGCTTAGATATATGCCAATTTATAACATATTGACTTAAATTCATCATTTTAGCAATCTTATTCTTATAAATTCCTGGATATTGTTTGACAATTTCAAAGATTTTTGCTCTATTTATATTATATAACACAGTTCTTCGGGTTAACTTCGATCCTTCTATAATAAGGTTTTTTGTTAATAAACTATCAATGATCAAATTGATTCCGTTGATATTCAAGTTATTACTTGCTCTTGACTTTATGTAAAATATGACTTTTTCCTTTTCGAATATCCTATTCTTATTGAGGAATTCTTCTATCAAATTAAATATTTTAACCTCATCTTCAGTTAAATTTACCCCGTCAATTTCTAGCTGAATGTCCTTTTTTTGTTCTTTATTCGTTGAGACATATTTTATAACCAAGAGTATTGCCGAGGAGTATAAACAACTGATGGAAATAAAATGTATAATTTCCTTATTTTTTTTCAAGAGATTTTCAAAAAAAATAGAAAACTTCGACTTTTGAAGATCTATTGTAGAGTCTACAGAAAGTATATTGTCTGAGTTATCAATTATAAAGAAATTATCTATACTATTCTCGGAAAAGTAATATTGAT
>JBHLLI010000058.1:0-24234 GCA_048885765.1 Candidatus Hermodarchaeota archaeon | reverse complement strand
CTTTAGGATTTTCAGAGTGAAGATAAAGTTCAATTTTTTTTATTAACTCTTTGGAAAGGAGTGTAATTTTGTTTTCTGCTAAAATACTTATAATATATGTTATTGGTACAACATAGTCTTGTTGATCCAGTAAGCTGAGAAATTCAACAAGTATTTTTGAAACTTTATCTAACTTATTTTTATTTAAGTATTTATTTAACTTATCTACTTTATCTAGAATTAATTCATTTTCAAATTCTTCAAGGTTAAACATATCTTATGTTATAGAGTGCTTAATCTAATAAGAATTTTTTGATAGGCTCAATTTCTAAAATGGATTTAATATTTTGAAGCAAAATTGTGGGATTAGATTTTTTTAAACTCTCTTCTGTGCCATGACCAGAGAGTAAAGCAATACTTTTTACATTAGCATTCTTAGCACATTCAATATCAGCGGGAAGATCACCAATATAATACACATTCTCTTTATTAATAGAATAATTAAAAAGTTTCTTAATTTTCATTAACGCTGTTATAATTGGGTATGGACTAGGTTTTCGATAATGAGCATCATCTCGAGAAATAAAGACAGAAAAAAATCTATCTAAATTAAACTTTCTTCGAAAAGACTCCAATCTTTCTTTACTAGTATTAGATACAATTCCTAAATGAAAACCATTTTCTTTAAGATGATTTAAAACTTGCTCTAAATCTGGTTTTAATGTCTCAAACTTTTCGAGTTTTGGATATATTCGCCTAAATTTAATAAAGAACAAATTTCTTCTCCAAATACTAGGAATATATGGTTTGTACACTTTATTAATTTGTCTTAATGCTAACAATCTGTTTTTAGAGTCAGATTCCTCAAAAAGTCTCGCAAAATCTATTAATCTCATATTTTCTATATTTTTCCAACCATAAAACTCATTCTTAATTAATTTAGAGGCGGTATATTCTAAAGACTTTTGAGTAATAATAACTCCATCGAAATCAAATAGTATTATTGGTGGATGAGACATCGGTGTATTTTAAAGTACAAATTATCAATTAAATTTATCTAAATTGAATGAGTCAAAAGAATTAAAAAATTAAAAAAAAGGTTATTGAGTTAATATTTATTTTATAGATCCACTTCATCTGGTTCTACTGAGACGTGAGAGAGTAACCAATCAAGTTGTTTTTCCTTTTTATTAACATTAAGTACTGTAGGCAATATCATAACTTCGTCGGCTTTTCCCGGCATAATGGTAAAGCGTCCTGCTCTAAGCATAAAGAATTCAAATACGTCAGGAATCTCTTTCTTAAATCTTAAACTTTTTACTGGAAATCTTTCAGCTGAACTAAAGATGCCAGCTTTGTGTATGATCTCATTTCTTTCAATTTTATAGTATTCAAATCTCGTGCTGAGAAGAATAATCCCTAATATAAAACCAAGAATTATTGACATTAACATATAGAACTGATATGGTAATGCGATGTAGATACTAAAATCTCCAAGTGCGATTGAGAAATTTGGCAAGACTAAAAAGATAACTACTAAAATAATAATAACTATCGCCAACACTAAGACAAAGAATTTTGTTGAAGAAAAGTCAAATGCTGTAACAAAAATATTTATAAAAAAAACTATAAACCAAATATATCCCAATACCGAGTTTGGAGTTCCAAATAGGGATTGAATCAACCAGAGAATCAAAGAAGTTATCAGTAAAGGATAGAAAAAGATAACTTTTGGGTAAGTACGGAGAAAAATTTCAGTTGGATATTTAACTGTTTTTTTTTGTTCTGACATATTATTTTTTCACTATTTTTTTTAAATTTAAAGAGGATTATAAAAATAATAGATTGAAGGGTTATTTAAATATTAGTATCTTAGAGAATTCATTTAAAAGCATAGAATAAAGCGCAAATTTCATATTTTTGAGCTAGATGTAAATGAATCTAATATGGAATTTTCATTATAGTATTATAAGCTGCGGCGATATGCTGATTTGCATTTTCAAGAACAATGCCCATATGGCCTGGTAATAAAATAGATACATCAAGTTTTGTTGTATAATGAATAGATTTCTTTAATGTATCTAAAGATCCTCCTGGGAAATCATAACGGCCAAAACTTCCAATATTGAAAAGTTTATCCATTTGAAAAACTAAATCTCCAGGGATTAGTATTTTTTTTGTTTTTTCATAATAGCATATTGATCCTAAAGAATGCCCCGGGGTATGATGGACTTTAAATTTAAAATCAGAAGATATTTCAATCTCACTAAGATTTTCTAAATTTGAAACTTTCAATGGAATGATTTCAACTCCAAACATTCTTGGAGTTATTCCTAAATCCCCTGGGAATATTTGAGAAACATCTCCTTCTCTTAATATTTTTGCAGTTTCACCATATGCATAAACTTTTGGTGGGGAATCTCCCATTAATTTAATTAGAGGATAAAGTCCTAATGTATGATCTACATGCTCATGTGTTAAAAATACTTTAGTAATATCATGGTAATCGAGTTTATGTTTTTCCATACCTTTAAATAAACCTTTGAGAGAAATACCATTACCAGCATCGAATAATGTTAGTTCTTTAGTTTCTTTACTTTCTATTATATATTGATTGCAATCTAACATTTGATTTTCTGAAAAAAAGTAGAGATTTTTTACAACTTCTTTTCCTTTTTTTTCAGCTTCTCCGCTTGAAAAAAACATAGTGGATAATTGAATACTGTATTTTTAAAAAGATAAAATGAGCTTAACTTTTATGTTTTTCTTTTCTAAGATATAAAAAATTATTAAACTAACAAAATACAAATAATAGTAGTATGGAAAGTCAACCCAATATTGAAGATTTAAAGTCTAAAGTAGGATTTGGTATTAAATTTTGGTTAGAATTTGATAAAAGTAGTATTTTAGGTTCAGGATGGGCAGGATTATTGGACAAAATTGAAAAAAATGAAGAAGGCTCTTTAACTTTAGCAGCTAAGGAATGTGGGTATTCCTATAAGTATGCATGGAATATATTAAAAAGAATAGAAAAAAGAACTGGAATGTCTGTTGTAAGAACTGGTAAAGGAGGTCGTGGGGGTGGTGGATGGGTAAAATTAAATGAATGGGGGGAATATCTTTTAAAAATATATAGAGAATATTCAAAAGAGATAAAAAAAATTAAAAAAACATTGCTAGAATCAATAAATAATAGCTAACAAATAAATTTTAATTTCAATATTGATTATATTCCATAAGGAAATTTCGAGTGTTGTTTTTTGAATAATAGTTTTTAATTTGGGGTTTTAATATGGAAGAGTGTTTAAGACAATTAAGTAAAATAAAAGTTTCTGAGATAATGATAAAAGATCCACTATATACATTTCCGAATGAGAAAATTAGTGCTACTGAATTATTAATGATAAGGAAAAATATTGGAGGGCTCCCTATTATTAAAGATCGTAAGAATAAACAATTAATTGGGATTATTACTCAAAGAGATATACGCCTTGCTAGATTTGCAATGAGTTTAGATTCACCTAACACACTTGTTAAGGATTTGATGACACCAGAACCATTTGTTGTAAAAGAAGATGACACATTAATATATGTTCTTGAGATAATGTTCAATAAAAAAGTACAACGATTACCAGTAGTTGATGAAAATAATGACCTCATTGGTTTAATTATGCAAAAAGAGATCCTCAAAACACTTCTTAAATATATGAAAAAATAATTAAAAGAATTCTTACTTTTAAATTCTATAAAATAATTATAAAAATCATTAATATAGATTATTAATAGGAAAAATCAAAAAAAAGTATAGTGATAAAAAATGGCATTACCTTTACCTGGAACACCGATTATAGTTGACATCGGATCTGCCTATGTAAAAATTGGATTTGCGGGAGAACCTGGACCAAGATTTGTATTTCCCTGCATTACAGGAACAGAAAAATATAAATCTGTCATGGTTGACGTTAGTGCTAGAAGTATTTATGTTGGAAACGATGTATCTCGTATGCGTGGCGTCCTAAAAATAAAACATCCGGTATCTAGAGGAGAAATCATGGATTGGGAAAGTTACTATGAAATCTTGAATTACATTTTTTATTCACTACTAAGAATCGAAGATCTCTCTAAATATCCAGTATTTTATTGTGAATCTCCCTTCATACATAGAGAAACTAAAGAATATATAGCTCGGCTTTTCTTTGAAACTCATCGGGTCAATAGTTTGATGATGATGCCTACACCATTATTATCATTATTTAGTGTAGGTTTAACAACAGGTTTAGTAATCGAGTCTGGAGATGGTTTAACTTGGATTGTCCCTATAATAAATGGTACAATAGTACAACACGCAGTTCAGAAACTCCCTCTTGCTGGAATTGATGTAAACCAAAATTTAAAAAGCCTTCTTATGAGGGAAGGTGTAAGTATTGCTTCAAGTGCTGCAGATGAAATTATTCAAGAAATTAAAGAAAAGAACTGTTATTTTGTATTAGACCCAAATCAACCAATAAAATCAGGGGATATGTTTGGCGTTCCCATGCCTGATGGCTCAACTATTAAAGTTCCAACCTATATTCTCTATCAAGCTCCGGAAGTACTATTCAATCCTGCAATGCTTGGGTATAGTAATGTTATGAATATTCCTCAAGCAATTCTAGCGAGTGTAAGAAATATTGATAGTCTATATTGGTATGATCTTTTATCTCATGTTGTTTTTTCTGGAGGGAATCTTTCATATTCAGGATTTCAAGAACGATTTGAGGCGGAATTGGATTCAATTCTTCCTGAATTAGGCGCTATTCCAAAACCAGTAACACCTCTGTCTGCTGTTAAAAGCGAATTAATAAAGTTACAAGCAGTAGAAATTTCAAAAAAGAAAGAAGACACTTGTCCAAATTGTGGAGCATTTGTGGATCTTAGTGATGGAAAGGATTTATGCCCCTCCTGTGGAGGTGTATTAATATTACCAGAAATCAAAATTGGTAAACAAGAGAATAATGAACAAAAAACTATAAAAGGAAATTGTCCATATTGTGGAAAAGAAGTCCCTGATTCTGAATCTATTTTTTGCCCATACTGTGGAAAGCCTATAGAAACCTTCGAAAAACCTAATATCCCAAAAGAATTAGGTAAGAAATCAGCGGCCCGAGAATTCTCTGAATCTATTAAATCAGCAAGTAAGATCCTCAAGTTTTTCGTACCTGATAATCTCCAATATGCTATTTTCAATGGAGCAGCAATTCTTGGAAGCTTAGAATCCTTTCGAAAATTATTTATTACATTTGATCAGTTTCAAGTTAATAGGGAATTACTATATAGAGATATCAGCGAAATTCTTTAGTTAATAATGGAGATTTCACCTTATTATTTTATATTGATCTGCAAAACATATTAAATTGAAATATCACTTAAAGTCCATCAATCATATAGTTAATTTTTAATTTCAAGATATATTTAACAAATTAAATTTTAATATATCAGAATCAGGTACTTTTAATTGAAACATAAATATCGGAATTTTATCATCATTTCTTTTTTATTCATTTTAACAATAAGTGCAATTCCGAGCGTATTAGGAAAGACCAGACGTTCATATTTACTGGATTTTATTTTAAATACTGAAGTTGAGGGAGAGGGATTTTCTAATGTTATTAGTGGTGAAGGTGGTGAAGAATTAGTTTCTCTTGAAGCAACAGCATATGCTTTGAATATCATAGACAATTTGGACATAAGTCTTAATGATTATACATCTATTGATACTAAATTGGAGGATAAAATTGAAGATA
This sequence comes from Candidatus Hermodarchaeota archaeon, assembly GCA_048885765.1. GTDB lineage: Archaea > Asgardarchaeota > Lokiarchaeia > Sigyniarchaeales > SOKP01 > Loki-b32. The sequence continues at coordinate 18,472 of JBHLLI010000058.1, read as the reverse complement.
TGTTTGATGCTGATGAAGTAAACATTTATGATTTATACTATCTCCTTAAATCATTGAATTTAATAGAATATACTATAGATTCAAGTCTATCAAATAGAATTTATAAATTTCTAAATGAAACTATGCAACCAACTGGTGGTTTTTCTTTTTCAAATTCAACTCATTTATCAAGTTTAACTTCGACTTATTATGTCATCCAGTTATACTCACTAATTCAACAGCCTATTGTAAATATATCGATTCATAAAGATTGGGTTCTTTCATGCAATAATACTGATGGTGGATACGGGGGGAATCAAACTTTATCATCAACATATATTGATACATCTTTTGCTGTATTTGTCCTAGCCGATGAAAGATTTGGAGATATTAATGATTTAGTTGATATTGATAAAACTTTAGCTTACCTCAAATCTTTTTATGTCAATAATTCCGCTGATCTAGTTAACTATGGAGGTTATCTTCCTGATGAATTAGCTGAAAATACTTTGTTAAGTAGTACATATTATTGTGTAAAAGCAATTTCTCTAATAGATGCTGATGCATTAAATTCTAATGAAATAGTGCGATGGGTATTATCACATCAAAATTTTGAAGATGGTGGATTTGCAGAGATTATCGCAGGGGATCACCTGATAATCTCTTCAGTTATCTCATGTTATTATGCTTTCGAATCTCTTGAAACACTAACTGCATTAAATTATCTCTATAACGATGTTTGGATGGTTGAGTTTGATTATTTGATTTTAGGAGTGGTTTTAGGTTCTATAGGATTGATTATCGCAATTGCTGTGTTTCTGTGGCGAAGAAGAAGAATTTAAGAATTTATTTTAAAAAACGCCATTTTATTCTGATATTAATATCATTATTTTTTTTAATTTCAAATTTTAGTATAATCAAGAATAATTATGAATAATAAAATTTTGGATGGAAAAAAGTTAGCAGAAAAATTAAATTCAGAATTGAAAATTAAAATCGAAAATCTTGTAGAGAAAACTGGTATTAAACCAAAATTAGTAACAATACTTGTGGGAAAAGATCCTGCTTCTCAAGTATATGTGAATATTAAACATAGGACCTGTCAAAGTGTAGGTATTGATTCTAGTGTAATAGAGTTAAACGAGAATATTTCAAGGGAGCAACTTTTAGAAGAGATCGATAAAGTTAATAATGATCCTAGTATTCATGGAATTTTATTACAAATACCCCTTCCAAAAAACTTAAAAGATTTTACGAGTGAGTTTATAGAAAAAATTTCTCCATTAAAAGATGCAGATGGCTTACATCCTTGTACGAGGGGAAAACTTTTCGATTATAATGAAGATCAAGGATCCTGCACTCCAAAAGGTATCATATCATTACTGGAAAATAATAATATTGAGCTCAAAGGGAAAGATGTTGTAATTATTAATCGATCTAATTTGGTTGGTAAACCATTGATATTCATGTTATTGAAAAGGAATGCTACTGTAACTGTATGTCATACTTCTACAAAACATATTAATGATTATATCCAAAAAGCAGATATAGTAATTGTGGCTGTTAGAAAACCTAAATTCATTACTAAAGATAAAATCAAGGAAGGAGCAATACTTATTGACGTTGGTATAAATAGAATTGAAGGCAAAATATACGGTGATATCGATTTTGAAGGAGTCTTTGATAAGTGTGGAAAAATAACACCAGTTCCAGGAGGAATAGGACCAATGACCGTAGCAATGCTTTGTGAGAACACATTTTTTCTTTACAGCAAGCAGATGGAGCTTCTTTAATCTTTCTAAAAATCTATCTTTTAAATATGAAAAAATTTATTAAATTAGAATAAGATAATCCAAAAAAAAAATTCAATAAGTCTCTTTATCCTTTTAAATAACAATTAAAATTATATTAAATAAAGGTTTTAAAAAAAAATAATAATAAAAATTATAATTTATATTATAAAACTTAAGTATTTAGATTGAAAATAGATATCCTTTTTTAAAATGGCAGTTCTTGAAGTAGGAATAAACTTAGGCATGCGAAACTTAGTTGAAATTAAATATTATTCTTCCTCGGATGATGTCTTGGATCCAAATTTACGTGCTGGTTTTCTAACGGCTTTGGAGTCGTTTACCTCAGAAGTATTTGGAGATGATATAAATGTCATCAGTCTAGCGAGTTTTAAATTAGTATGTTTTTGTGAGATGATTATGCTACCAAGTGATGATGAAGAGAATAAACAACCCTTATTATCATATGCAATAATAGAAAAAGAAACGGATGCATCTGTAGTTAAACGCCAATTAAATCAAATAATTACCTATTTCTTAAACCGCTATCCCCTTAATGATATATTTTCAAAAAAACCTAAATATTTCAAGCAATTTGAATCTCGGATTAATGAAGTATTGGGAGATTTAAGACTAAAAACTGAAGATAGATTTCGATCTTTATTTTAAATTATTAATTAAGTGTTTCTTTTGAGCTCAAATTTACCGCCGTCTGCAAAAGCAAAATATCAAGAATATCTTGATGCTGGTTCTAAAGAAGAAAAAATTAAAAAGTTAGAAGAGTTTTTATCACTTGTTCCTAAGCATAAAGCTACAGAAAAAATTGTAGCGCTCAATAAATCTCGTCTAGCCAAGATGAAACGCGAGGTTGAGGAACACAGGCAAAAACAGAAAAGTACACAAAAGATTGTTAGTCCTTTCTCAATAAAAAAAGAAGGAATTCAAATAATACTGATAAGTAGTTTTTATACTCCTGGTACAGGAAAAACTACTCTTCTAAATTATTTGACAGGTGCAGCAGAAGAAAAAATTGGTAGATTTACTTCGGTTCCAGAAGTTGGAATTTATAAATATCAAAATATTAGATTTCAGATTGTAGATATGCCCTCCATTATGGAAGGCGCTTCAGAAGGAATTGGTAATGGAAAAGAAATTCTATCGCAGCTTAGAGCAGCAGATCTCTTATGTTTTTGTATAGACTTATCAAGGAATATTCATGACCAGATGGATCTATTACTAAATGAATTGGATAAAGCGGATATTAGGATAAACCAACCTTATCCTCCCCTCACTATTGAAAAAACTGGTGCTAACAAAATTCAAGTTCTATATTTGACTAAAGAAGCAAAAAAAAATAAAGAATTGGACAAACTAACTGAAGAAATAAAAGAAGTAGTAACTGAAAATGGAATACGTAACGGAATTGTCAAAGTATATGGTAAAATCACAATTGATGATGTTATCGATGTTCTAATCCCTTCAATAGTGTATAAAGAAGTAATCTTATTTGGAACAAAAGGGGATCTTCCTCATACTCAAGATACATTTGAATTGTTAAAAACGGAATACTCTGATAGATTTCCAATAATTCTCGGAACGAGTATCCAGAAAGAAAATTTTCCTAAAGATTTTGGTGAGATAATTTTAAAAGTATTAAAGAAGATAAGGATATTTACAATGAGTAATGGAATTGTTGCCAATCAACCACTTCTCATGGAGGAAGGTGTTTCAGTAAAAGAAGTTGCTGAAAAGATTCACAGAAGTTTTTATGAGAATTTTGATCACGCTATTGTAATACGAGAAGGTGAACGTCAGAAACGTAAAAAAGTTGGTTCTGATTATAAATTGGAAGATTACGATATAATAGAAATACATATGACTTAATATTTGATGCTTTCTATTAATTGAGGTATATCATTGATTTCTTTGCTGAAAGTTTTATCTAAATTGGAAATTCCCTCAGCAATATTTTTTATACTCTCTAGACTATAGATCAAACTCTCTAGATAATCAATAAGATCTCCCTTAAATATCATAATTTTATATTCTTCCATCAAATAATCTGATATCTCTTCTATTGTCATATTATCTTCGATTCTTAAATTAAGGATTAGTTTTTCTAGGTTTAAACGTCCGCATTCACAATATGGATTATCTTTACAATTACAATTAAATATTTCGCTAGTTAATTTCATAACAAAATCAATAAAATCACGTGAAAATGACTTTCTTTTTTTAACATACTCGGCATTCATCAACGATAAAACACTGGCACTAAATAAATTATTTGAGAAATATTTCATATTAACATTTTTAGATAAATCTGCTACGATGTTTTTAGATAAATATACATTCCTAAGAGTTTCTAAATTTAAGGCAATTTCCATAGGTGTTTCTAATTTATTCTGTAATTTTCTAATAATTTCAACACTATCATCAACACTAATAAATGAATTCGCAATTGCTCTTCCTAATCGTGTTGCTTTTAGAGTTAAATCTTCTTTTATCCGGACGAGATTAAGAGAGATTAATTTCTTTAGAACTTCTTCTAAATCAAAATGATTGTTTATCAATAGATTATAAAAATTATACACATTTTCTTTTGTTATCCTTAGATTAAACATAGATATAAACGCTAAAATTTCCGTTTGGGACTTATCCATGTCAGGTGTAAGCTCATAATCTTTGATTTTTCCATTCAATAACTTTATCGCGATATTTTCTTCAGTAATCTTCATTTTAGGAGAATATACCTTTCCAGGTTCAACAAGGATGTAAGCTAAACCTTTTTCATGTTTTTTTAATCTACCACTTCGCCCTAACATTTGTTCAAATTCTGCTACAGTCAACCAATTTATACCCATTGCTAGTGATTCAAAAATTACTTGACGAGCAGGAAGATCTACCCCTGCTGCTAATGCAGCTGTGGCTATTACTCCAGATATTTTCTGTGATTGAAAATCCTGCTCAATTATTTTTCTCTCTTCATGGGTTAAGCCCGAATGATAAGCAGCAGCATTAAGGCCTCTTTGTTGTAAATAAGAGGTAATAGATTCACATTTTTTTCGAGTATTGGTAAAAACTATTGATTGCCCTTTAAATCCATATTTGGATTTTGTGGAATAAGCACTTTTTATTAATAATGAAATAAACTTAAGTTTCTGGGCTTCACTTAAAGTTAGTAGTAGATGGCGCTCAACGGGGACGGGACGTTCATTATATTTTATCAAATCACAATCAAGTTTTTTTGCTAAAAATTCTGGTTCTCCTAAAGTAGCGCTTAAATAAAGAAATTGAGAATTATACTGCGTTTTTAATCTCGCTATTAACCCATCTAGTATAAAACCTCTCTCAGGATCTATTAAAGTTTGAATTTCGTCAATTATAATTGTACCTATATTTCCTAAAAGCTCATTTTTGCCACTTCTTAAAATAAAATCAATTGCTTCATAGGTAGCAATAATAATATGAGCATTCGCTAACTCATCAATGTTATTGTCTTCTTTTTTCTCGAATAATGATTCTCCGACTCTTTTAATGATCTTTAGCTTTAGTGTTTTATATTTCTCTTTAAATTCCTCTGTTCTAATATTAGCTAATGCAACAATTGGTACCAAATACAACATTTTAGCGTTTCTATCATTTAACACTTTCGAGATTCCAGCTAACTCTCCTACTAAAGTTTTACCTCCACTCGTAGGAGCCATAATCAATTGATTGCTCCGAACTGATAATAAACCCTTTTCAAGAGAAATGGCTTGGATTGGGAGTAAATTAATCAAATTCATACTAATTAAAATATTTTTAAAATCAACTGGAATACTCAGACTACTTATTTTTTGATTAAGATATTTTTTACTAATTGAAGGAGTTTTCTCGATATCATATAGAGTAATATCACGAGATTTTGTAGGATCAAAATCTGCTTTAAATGCTTCTAAGACTTTTCTAATATCTCTAAATTTAAGAATTAAATGCATTAAGAAATTCTTCAATTTAGGACTAATCTTTTCTTGAGTAATAAGCCCTGTAAGTTTAATTCTATTCAGTATTATATCATAAGCACATTCTGAACAAATAATTTGGTTTTTATATGATTTAATTTGAAGATTTTCATTCAATAAGGTAAAAGTATGTTTTTCCATACAAGAATTGCACAATGTTAAATTAACAATTCTATCTGTATCATATTGAAAATTATTTAGCATTTCTATAATAGAAGAAACATCTTGAGAAGGAGTTTGACTCGAAAAAGCGATAAATTTGTCTTTATCTGATAATATAAACCTTTTTAGCAGTCGTGGATTGATTGGTTGCTGACTTCCATCCTTTTCAATTTTATTAAAGTTTAGAGGACGAATTTTATTCTTAAAGTCTAATCCAAAAATCACTTTTCCTTTAAAAAATGGCTCCTTTACATAAGAAAAGGTAAATTTCTTTTTCTTAAATGATTTTAGATAAAAAAAGTTAACATTAAATATCAGATCTTTCTTATGATCACGATTCCTATCAAAAACAATGAAGAAATTTCTTAAAGGGAGACTCAATTAGGATACCATTTAAGTTATAAATTAATAATTTAAATGAAAAATACCAAATCAAATTATCTAATTTTGAAAAAAACTGGCTTAAAGTCGGGAGAAAAATTAGATAATAAAAATAAATTAAAAATTAAAAACCAAAAACGCTCTTTATTTTATCATAGACATCCTTAATTTGTCTAAGTTTTGTTTCATCGCCTTGATTTAAAAAATGTTCAAGCCACTGCCCCAATCCTCCCTGTTGTATCCATTGTAAGAAGTATTCAACTGATTGACGTTCCTCAGCAGACATATTATATTCGACTTTTTTGTTATTTTTGTATTTAATTTTAATTTTCTTGTATATAAAGATTATAAATTATTCTATTTTATATTTTTATTATTCCAAATCGATTAAATAAAGTTATTGAAATTCTAAAAAAATTATTAAGTGTAAAATCATGCCAGATGTCAGAATAAAAACACCAAATTTAGATGATATTTTTGAGAAATGGAAGCAAAAGGCAGCTAGAACCGATCGTAAAAGGATGGAAAAACAATTTGGAACAAAAGGAGCAGTTTTTACTTTAGATGCTATTAGTGCTGCTGAATATGTAAAAGATACCAATAAAGAAGCAGCAATATATTTTGCTGTTAAGAAATCTCTTGGTCCTGCACCAAAAGGTAAAGAAGAAACTACAGTAACGGCACCAAGAGTAGGAAGAGTTCAGTTCTATTCATTTAAAGGAGCTGGAAAGATAAATAAAGATGAATGGAAAGGAGATGATATCGTCCCTCAATATGAGTCATTACAAGCAGTGCCTTGTAAGAATTGTAGAGGTAAAGGATATATCGAAGATAAATGCAAAACTTGTAAAGGAACTGGTAAAATTGAAGAAAATCTCACAATATTAGTTGGTCAAGAGCAAAAAAAGGAAAAGAAAGTTTTTTCTTATCCATGTGGGGCTTGTTATGGCACAGGGAGCAGAAATGAACCATGTAAAGAATGTGGAGGTCATAAAAATCTCTATAAGTATGAAGACCTTCCTGTACCTTTTCAAACAGTTATTACAGGTGTACCTATACTACATTCGAGTGCTCAAACAAAATATGAGAAAGAAATTGGAGAAGATCTTCATAAGATGATTGAAGATGTCGAAGGTATAAAATTCAGCGATTTTAAAGATTTAGAATCTAAAGCAGAACCCTCATTAGGATATTGGAATAAAAATATTAAAAAGACAATAGGAGCTGCAAGTAGCGATTATAGAAGTTATAGCAAAGATAAGGATTCACAAATAACTTCCCAAATCTACCTATTCCCTATGATTCAGATGTTCTGCGAAACTAAACGTGGTGCGAAGTTCGAACTTTACAGTTTAGGTTCAGGAGATAAATTTATGGTATATTCTAACTTCTAAATCTCTTTTACTCTATTTTTAATTCACAATTTATTTTTATTTTATTTTGAAATCTTTCCCAATATCTTAACGGAATTATTTTTTTAACACAAACCTATAAATAAGTGGAATTTAATTTTATATTGGAAATCTTTATTAAAATTTTTGAAATTTTTTAATAACATGATAAATATAGTTAAAAAAGAGAAATTCCTAAGTGCAGAATTCAATTGTAAACATTGTGGTGATACAGGTAAAATCAAGATTTATAGGGATGATTGGGAAGAATTTGAAGAGATAAAATGTGAAAATTGTAATTCTGACTAGGAGGATTTGGTAAGAAAAAGCACACCAGAGATATAGCGATTAAATTATTTAAATTTCTTAGAATTAAAATATCCTCTTTGATCCTTATTCTTAATTATAAATATTATTATTAAAGTTCACGACATAATAGCACATTTTTTTTTAAACTTCTTTTAATTTGAGCTTTCTATCTTCAGTCCTAAAGGAAATAATAAGGTTTAAATACAAATCTATTTTATTAAATTTGGAAACGTCTAGGTTAGAACTTATATATACTCATAATACTCTGATAAGTATTATTTTAAAATGAAAAATATGATAAAAGATGGGAGAAGAAAATAAGAATGTAAGAAATAAAATGGTTTTTACCCAAAAGGGGTTGTATGGATATTTTGTACCTAATAATGCATTATTAATTTCAATGATTGGTATCTTTACGGCTTTAAATTTTGCGATCACTTATTGGCTGCAAATTCCAATTCCAGCTACAGGAGGATATATTAATATTGGTGATGTTGCTGTAATGTTTACAGCACTTTTATTTGGGCCTATTATTGGGGGTTTTGCAGGTGGTTTAGGTCCAATGTTAGCAGATATTTTTTCACCATATATAATTTATGCTCCTGCTACACTCATTATTAAGGGAATAGAAGGGTTTTTGATTGGCTTAATCTCCAATCCAAAAGATTGTGAAGGGAGAGTTTCTTATCGGGATATAATTGCTGTAATAGTTGGGGGATTTTTAATACCTTTTGGGTATTTTATTTACGAAGCGTTTATACTTAATCTTGGGGTTTTAATAGCAATCGTTGAAGTACCAGGTAATTTCTTTCAATTTGGATTTGCTGCAGTCACCTCACTTTTATTGATATTGGCTTCAAGAAAGAATATAATTGGGGCTTTACCACAGGTGTTCAATAAAATATTTATTCCAATAGAACTAGAAAATATCAATTAATTGAAAACTCAAAGCAACGTAATTAAAACATCTAAAGCGTCTAAAACTTTTTTTCCAGAATCAGTTATAAAATATAACACATTTTTTCCTTCTTTTTTTCTTGAGATTAAACCCTTTATTTCTAATTCCTTTAGATGTTGATAAATAGCAGCTAAACTTATAGTCCCCATGATTTCTTTAATATCTGTTCCTGTTATTCCTTTAATACTTGAAAGTGAGATTTGAGACAAAATTTTTAGTTTTGTAATGATTATGGATCCTTTTCCTGTTGTTTTAGTTTGGGATGAGATTGCTTCTAATATATATGGAGCTTTTAATCCACTTCCAGTAATAAGGCATACTATCTTATCTTGAGGTTCAAACAATAATCTTTGGTTAAGAATTTGGACTGCAGCTAGAGTTAAAGCCGAGGAGGGTTCTGCAAAGATACCTTCACTTCTTATAAGTTCTTCTACTGAGCTTAATATTAAATCTTCAGGAACTGCAACAACAGTTCCTTCACTTTCTTTTATATGTTTTATAGCTAAATCTTTATATATTGGTTTTTTAACTAAAATACCTAATGCCATTGATTTTAAGGATTCCTTTTTTTCAGCTATAAGGACATCCTCATCAAAAAATTCATTTACAATAGGTGATGAGGATTCTGACTGGACTCCTATTAATTTTGGGATATCTTTGATAATGCCTATTTGCTTAAGTTCGTTAAAGCCCTTCCATAAACTTACTAATAATTCTCCGCTTCCCATCGGAATTACAACCCAATCCGGATATCCAATTTGATTAATAATTTCATATCCTATTGTCTTTTGAGCTTCAAGAGTAAGTGGATTTAATTCCGGGGTACATTGATAATAGCTTTCTAAATTCTTATTTTTAAGAACATAGTCAATAGCATCATCAACTGTATTTCCTTCAATTTTTAGATGAGAGTTATATGCAATCATTTGAGCTTTTTTACCCACATCGATTTCTTTAGGAATAATATTCATACATTCAATTCCTTCAAGAGAACAATATGCAGCAATTGATGCACCTTGGTTACCATTCGAAGCACAGACTACTTTTTCATAATTCCAGCTTCTAGCATGAGAAATTAATAGTGCGGCAACGCGATCTTTAAAAGAATTGGTTGGATTTTGAGTTTCATCCTTAAAATATAAATTTTTAAATCTTAATTTCTTTCCAAATTGCTTTGAACTCCTGCAAGGAGTTCCACCTTCTCCTAGCGAAATAATAAAATCATTTTCTATACGTGGAAATGCAAAATTATAGTCCCAAAATCTATTTTCAAGTTTTACTTTAGAGAAGTTTTGTCTGATACTATCTAAATTAGACTCAAACCATAGTAATCCTTCACATTCAGGACACTTGTTTACAATAAAAGAAAATTCAAATGTTTTCTTGCAGTTTATACATGTTAAAGCTATTGATTTTTTCATAATGAATATGATAGGAAAAATTATTTGAGGAGTTCAATTGAAGCATAAGCAATTAATATCTTCCCATAGAAATAATGATGGCTACTCATATTTGATTTACTTGAATGAACAATTTGGCATTCGTAGCTTAAATCAGAGTTTTTTATTGTAGGTACCTGTGTTTTATTTCCCGGAATGATTTCCAATCCTGCTTCTTTAAACTTATCAGTGTTTCTTCCAGAATATAATCCTGCTATATCTACAGCATGGGATAATTTATCCGAAGGAATATTTATAGTAAACTCATTGACTCCTTCAGTTAATAATTTGTATGTATATCGACTATAAGCTACTTGGGCTCTTATCACAGGATTACCGTCTAATTCTTCAATTTGCTTCCAATCTAAAGCCATTACATTAAGTTTTCCATTTTTATCCATCGTGACCATTAAAGCTGTATTTCTCTTAAAATGTTCAATATAATCGTATGACCCAACTTCTTGCCTGGTTTCAGACATTATTATAATATCTATATAGTAATTTCTTAATTTATTAGTAGTAGTTAATCAAAGTCATCTTGATCATAATCGTCTTCATCTTCATCTTCAAAATCCTCAGCATCTTCAATGAGCTCAAACTCTTCAGCATTGCGATAACAGTCTTTACAATAAGGTTTTCCACCTACATAAATTGCCTTTTCTTGGAGTATTTCTTCCTCACAATTTTCACAATTTACATAATCTTCATCATCATAATTACTCATAACAAACACCTTTTGATTTAAAATATTATAAAATAAGACAAAAAATAATATAAGTATTTCATAAATTTATACGATACACGAGTTTGCTTCTCTTAGTCTTTTTTCTGCATCCTTAACAATACTTTCAATTATATCTTGAACAGTTTCTACCGAATTAATTAGACCGATACTTTGACCTAAAAGAACTGCACCATCTTCTATATTACCATCATATGTCATTTCATAATGTTTTTGATCTTCCATAGCCATCTCTGGTGTTATATGGGCTTCCATTGCCATTTTTTCTTCTTTACTTGAGACAACACTGTGATTTAAAGAATAATTATTTTTCCATAGACGAATTGGACCTAAAACTCCAGTTACCCACATCGTGTCATCAGCTTTTGCTTTAGGTACGATATTTTTATAATTCTCATGAAATTCACTTTCTTTTGAAGCGATGAATCTTGAACCCATCGCGATAGCTCCAGCCCCCATAGCTAAGGCTGAAGCTAAACCCTCACCACTAGAAAAGCCCCCACAAGCTATTATTGGAAAGTTTTGATGTTTTTTTGCTACTTGTTGTAATAAGACCAACGTACTTATTTTTTCATAACTTTGGTGGCCTCCGCCTTCCCAACCAGTAACAACCATACCATCAACACCAGAATCCACACATTTGTCAGCTAACCACAATGCCGGAGCTACATGAAAATGTTTAATATTTGATCCAGACTCTTTAAGTTTTTGATAATTTTTTGCTTTAGGTAATGTTTTCGGAGATCCTGCGCTAGTTACAGCATAAACACATTGTTCTTTTACTTTAGGATTATTCATTATAAATTTTGAAATCCCTCGACAAAGGCCTGGAGCATCCAATTGTAATCTAGAGGTCCTAATATTGAATCCAAAAGGTTTGTCAGTGTGTTCTACTACATATTCCATATTTGATTTCATTTCTTCTAAACTATTTTTCCCAAATAGATTAGTATGACTTAATACTCCTAATCCACCAGCTTGAGAAACCGCTACTGTTAACTCCTTTGTATAAAAAGGCCCCATTGGAGCTGCAATTATAGGGTGCTTAATTCCAAACATTTCAGTTATATTTGTTTTCAATCCCATCTTCTTATACCATTTACAACTATTTTTAACAATTTTAATAATATGATAATACTGATAGTGAAAAATCAGAAAGTAATATAAATCTTTTATAAATTTAAAAGTAATTACCCTTGAATGTAATCGTTTTATTAAATTAATTTAATTTAAATTGTGAATCAGATTAATTAATTTGAAGTGTAAAGAAGTATTTTTCTAAATATATTTAAATATAAGTTCCATTTTTGTTTTAATAAATTAAGTAATTCTTAATAAAGGTTCTTTGCGCCAGAAAATTTTCAATTCAAGAATCTAATTATTTTTTTCTAGGCGATTAACGAGTTGGATAATACCATAAATGTAAAGCTGGTCGTTCTTGGAGAAGGAGGTGTTGGTAAAACTTCATTAATAAACACTTTTATGGGGAGACCATTTCCCGAACAATATTTACCAACAATTGGTGGTGGAACTACTAAAAAAGAATATGTAATGGAAGATAATGGTAATATAATAAGAGTATTAGTTTCAATATGGGATACGGGAGGCCAAAGATCATTTAATCCATTTAATCCAGCATTATATAGAAATATCGATATTTGTCTTTTAGTTTTTGATTTGACAAGACCAAAAGAAACGCTAAAACTTCTAAAGGAAGAGTTTTTAGAACATGTAAATGATCTCTCGGATGATGTTTTAAAATTATATGTTGGAAACAAATTGGACATCCTTACAAATGATATACAGGTTAAATCAAATTTAAGTGATTTTTTATCCAAAAATGATAATGTAGTATTTGTATCAGCAAAAACAGGTCAAAATGTTTCAGAATGTTTAGAACTGTTAATTTATACTTTTTTAAAAAAAGCAGAAATACTTTTTCCTGATATTATCAAGGAAAATACATCTACTGCTTTTTTAAATTTAATAAATAAAAAGGAATCTCAATTAAAGACCGGATTAATAAATTTAAATAATTTAGAGTCTGTGTTAAAAAAACAGAAGATAACACTAAAAACTAAAGATAAAAAGGTTGATGATAAGGAGATTAAGGAATTGAAATATTATGATTTCCTTAAGCAAGAGCTAGAAAAGAATTCGATTCAAAAAACAAATGTAATGGATCAATTTTTAATTAATTTATCTGAACTTGAAAAAACTATAAACCATCTCAAAAAAATTCACTCTAAATCTCCTGAAACCTTAATAAGTAACGTAAAAAAATTATTAATTACAGCTAAAAAGGATTTTGAGCAAAATATTGAATTAATAGAGAAACTAAATAGAGAAGAGTTTGAATTAGTAAAAATAATTTCAAAAACTAAAGAAGAACAAGTACAATTTAATTAGAAGCATTTTCTTGCCTAAATAATAAAATTGGTATAATAGAAGGATTAATATATGCAAATAAAGGTGAAAAAAAATAGCCGAAGAAATATCTTTAAAAGAATTTCAGAAATTAAAAGATCAGGTAAATAAGTTAGAAAATAAGATTAATGAACAGGTAAAAAAACTTGAACAAAAATCTAATAATCAAGTTAATATACTAGATAAAAAATTGTCAGACCGTTTAGACAAACTTGATCAAAACCTAAATGATCGGATTACTAATCTTGAAAAGAACTGTACTGAACAAATCAATAAATTAGAGCAGAAGACAAAAAATCAATTCTCTGAAATAAAACTGAACATGGATAAACAGGAAAATTCTACTAGTAAAAAAATAGAAGATTTAGCAAACATGTTTGAAAGAGAATTGAAAGAAAAATTTTCTATTCTTTCTACAAAGCTAGAAGAAAACTTTAAGACACTCAACCTTGAAATAGAAAACAGGTTTAGAATAGTCGATCAAAAATTAGATAAGCAGGTAGATAATCTTGAGCATCAAATCAAATCTTTAAATGAAAAAGTTACAACTATGAATGAAGATTTCTCTACTAAATTAAATAGTTTTAAAGAAGAATTTAACACGAAAGAAGATGTTCTTAGAGATATATTTATAAAATTTGAAGCTGAAAATACTGAATTCAAGAATAATCTTGAATATATCTTGGAGACCCTTAAGAGTGAACAGGATTTAGTAAAAATAACTGTTGATGTGCTTAAGAAACAAATTAAAGAAAGTGCAAAAGAATGGATCGATGATGAAATCAAACTAGCTTGTAAAAACAAAGAACGAGAAATTCTTATGAATATCTGGATTTCCGAATTAAAGGAAATTATAGATAATATAGATAAGTTGAAAGAAATAAACCCTAAAGAATTAAAAATTCATATAAATGAAATTTCAAGCACTATTGATTCTTTTAAACAGAAGTTTATAAAATAAATCATTTTTTAAGTCCATTTATAGCATCAAAAATCTTTTAGAAATTATTATTATCCATACCAGACTATTTTATAAATATTATTTTAAATAATAAATAATTAAAGCTTCAATATGACTAAAAAGTATCCTGAAATCATCTCTCTCGGTGAGCTATTAGTAGAAATAATGCGAGATAAAATCGATGCTAAACATGGGGAGATTGGTGCGATTTACAGGGGGCCGTTCCCAAGTGGAGCTCCTGCTATATTTATAGATTCAGCAGCCCGAATGGGAAGACCATTCCATTTTTCTACTGGATTCATTGGAGTAATAGGAAATGACGAGTTTGGACATTGCATTTTAGAAAAATTAAATAATGATTATGTTGATACTTCTCAAATCAGAATTAATAACAAACTACATACAGGAATAGCTTTCAATCAATATAATTCTGATGGGACTCGAAAATTTATATTTGCTCAAGGAGCCGCAGGAGAAACATCAGAGATGGATATTAAGAATGAGTATTTCCAAAATATAAAAAATATACATATAATGGGAAGTGCTCTTTCAATTAGTAAAAAATCACGAGAGGCATGTTATAGAGCAGTCAAAGTTGCACAAAAAAGTAATCCAGAAGTAATTGTCTCATTTGATCCAAATCTTCGACCAGAAATGTTGGATCTTGAAACGATCTTAACAATAAGTAACCATATTCTCGAAAAAACGGACATTTTATTCCCCAGCGGAGAGGAAGCTGAATTATTAGCAGGTGTGAAAGGTTCTGAAAATGCAAGTCAAAAATTACTTGAAATGGGGCCAAAAATTGTTGTATTAAAACAAGCAGATAAAGGTTGCACAATATACACTTCAGATAACTTAAATGGTTTAAAAATAAATTCCTTTAAGGTGATCGAAAAGGATCCTACTGGAGCGGGCGATTGTTTTGGAGGGGCATTTATCGTAGCATATTTAGCAGGTTGGAAATTGGAAAAAACTGGGAGTTTTGCAAATGCTGTTGGTGCGTTAAAGGTAGAATCTTTCGGACCGATGCCCAATACATCGTTTGAAGATGTTATATCATTAATGAGAAATAATCCATTATAATCATATGGCTAAAGTATCTGTTTAAAAGCAAAACCTATATAAAGTTTTACTGATAAATTTCAATCGACTCAATAAATACTTTGACCCCATATTTATTAATTATAATTCTGTAGAAAATCCAATTGACTCTTTAACACATTATCATATATAAATATATTCATTCTTTTCGCATTTACTTCAAATTAAAATAACCAAAACATTAAAATTTAAATATCTGTAATTTTAATATTTCATAAGATAATTTTTGAGAAGTGTATGAGTAAAAATGATCGATTATTTAAATCGACACTTGTTTAATCAAATATTTTATTTGTGCAGAAATTAAATAAGCTTACAAATTCTAATTCTATATGAGGTATTAATTATTATAATCCAATATTCAAAAAATGACTGACGAATTTAAAGGCGAAGAAAAGGAAAGTAAATCGGAACGGGAAGTTGAAAGAGTAGATAAGGAATACTTATCGAAAGCTAAAGATTCAAGGGATATGATTGATAAAAAATTAAGAACATTTGAAAATAGTATAGAAGATATATCAGAAACTATAACGAACGGAGAAACTGCCGAAAAAAAAGAAATCGAGAAAAAACCTATAGAGGAAATTAGTGAAGAAATTAAAGAAGCTCAAGAAAAATTGAATAACCTCAATAAAAAAATAGATGATAAAGAAGAATATCTTGGTGCAATTGAAGAGACAATAAATCAATTAGAAGAACGATATAATCGTAAGAATGAAGAAATGAGTAATTTAGAGGAGAGATTGAAAATTACTTCAGAGAGTAAGGAGAATTTAGAACAAGAATATATGGAGCTATTAAAAAATAATGAACAATTAGTAAAAACTTACGAAACAAGGCAAGTCGATTTAATTGTTCTAACAGATTCAATCAAAGAGAAAATTACAACTCAAGATGAACTTCGTAATAAAATTTCTAAATTGAACCAAGAGATACAAACAAAAGAAGACATGCTTATTAAACAACGAGAAGAAGTTGAAGCGTTAGAAAAGAAATTAAAGAGTCAACGTGCTGAAAATGAGACTTTAAAAGTCTCTATTAGCAAGAATAAAATAGAGTTGGACCATTCGAATTCAGAAATAGAAGCAAAAGAAGAAGAAAAGAAGCTTTTAACTGAACAAATTGATAAGAGAGAAAGTAGAATTAAAGAGATTGAATCTAGAATTGAAGAATATAAAGATGGTTTTCCAGAAATGGAAAAACAGAGAGGAACATATGAAGAACTCCTTGCAAAATATAAAGTACAATTAACTGACAAACAACAGCAACTGATTGATATTGAATCTCGGATACAAGAATTGAATGATACATCAAATAATTTGATTGAACAAATCATAGCCAAAGAAAGTCTTGTTGAAGCTAATGAAAAAAGAATAGAAGATTTGAAAAAGGATATTGAGACTTCTAATACAGAGTATATTGAACGTGAACAAAGATTAGAATCATTAACTGAAAAACTTAGTCATATGGAAGCAGAACATGAAAAATTAAAAAAAGCAAAAGAAGCAATTGACTCTAGCACCAATGATTCAAGAGAAATCTTACAAAAACTTAAATTAGAATTAGATAGCCAAGAAAAAGAAATTAGAGATAAAGAGAGTAGGATACATAGATTAGAAGTTCTCTCAGCAATTTATCGTGCTTCTAAATTTTTTGGAGGAATTTTGATAGGGATTGGAGTTTTTTTTATAATTTGGTCATTAGGTGTGTTTTATGGGTTAATCGATTTTGGTATTACCAATAGTGATATAATGGGTTTACTCCTATTAGTAGGAGCTATTTTATCAATTATTTCAGGTATATTTCATTTGGAAAAGTCATGAAATTTGTTTAACTATTTAATATTCTTGGAATAAAATTTATAGTGATTCTATTGGCTAAAAAAGATCAAGAAAAAGTCCCACCAACTCGACATATAGGATTGATAACAGGAATTTTATATGGTATTGGGGTTGGTATTGGGGGTTCAATATTTATCTTGCTAGGTTCAGCTATTGATGATGCCAAATCTGGAGTTCTTGTTAGTCTAATCCTTGGGGGAATATTGATATTTTTTACTGCCTTAAATTTTAGTGAGTTATCTACAAGTTTACCAATATCAGGGGGAGCTTATAATTTTAGTAAAGAGGCTTTAGGAGGGTTTTTGGCTTTTATCATAGGTTTTTTTTTGTGGATAGCTAATATAGCATCATTTTCGTTTTCTGCACAAGCTTTTACAGTCGTAATAGAAGCTTTTTTTCCCGGGTCATTTATTCAAAACTTATTTATACCAATAGCAATTTTGTCAATACTTTTTACGGCAATTGTGATGTTTAGAACGCAAAAAATAGCCTTTAGAACCCTCGTATCTTTAACTATAGTTTTACTTGTTATTTTTGGAATTTTTATTTTTTCTGGTTTTTTTATTGCTCCAATTACGAATCTACATTTTGATCCAACATTTTTAACATCTGAAACTAATTTCTTTGCTGTAATTTTTTGGTTTTCATCACTATTCATCTTTTTTACAGGAATTATGACAAATTTAGCATATTTAAATGCTGATTTGAAGAATCCTTCAAAGAATATTCCAAAAACCAATATTTTTGCAATTCTTGTCACTCTGCTAGTTTACTTATCTATGACTATAGTAGTAATGATAAATATCGGTACTTTTTCTTCAGATTTGGAATCTCCAATACTATTAGCTTTCATAATGAATGATATACTAGGTTTTCCAGGATATTTATTAATGGGAATAGCTGCAATGATATCAATATTAATCACAATGAATGCCGCGCTAGGTTCTGGTGTAGCTGTGATGTATGCATTAGCAAGAGATCATT
>JBHLLI010000057.1:2605-24979 GCA_048885765.1 Candidatus Hermodarchaeota archaeon | reverse complement strand
CCTGGAACATAGATTCCGTCATAATCTGATGTGGGAACCTCATTTAATTTATAGTACGCCCCTACTATTCCAGACATATCAGAAGGATTTACCCATGTTATATTAAAACTATCTAGATTTGTCCATGAAGATGAGGTTGCTGTTAATGAAGAAGGAGCTATAGGATCTGATGTATCTAAATACAATTGTGTTGTTATATAATGAGTATAATTAAGATTACCTGCCTGATCAACCAACCATAAGTAAAGAGTATGATTTCCATCGGTGGTGACTGTTATGTTAGATATAAAATCTATATTTACTCCTGGAACATAGGTTCCATTAGTATCTGACGTGGGAGCCTCATCAAATTTATAATAAGCTCCAATTATACCAGATGGCTCTGAGGGATTTGACCAGGATAAATTAAAACTGTTCGCATTAGTCCATGAAGAAGGAATTGCTGTTAATGAAGATGGCGCTAGAGGAGCTAATGTATCTAAACATAATTGTGTTGATGCGTAATTTGTATAGTTAATATTTCCCATAGTATCAACCAACCATAAGTAAAGGGTATGATTCCCATCGGCGGAGATTGTTATGTTAGAAATAAAGTCTATATTTACTCCTGAAACATAGGTTCCGTTAGTATCTGACGTAGGAGCCTCGTCTAATTTATAATAAGCTCCAATTATACCAGATGGCTCTGAGGGATTTGACCAAGATAAATTAAAACTATTCACATTAGTCCATGAAGTAGGAATTGCTATCAAATTGTTTGGCTTTTCAGGAGCAATAATATCAAGCCGGATTATTGCATCAGTATATCCAATAGCATTTAAGGAATCATTTGCATAAAATCTGATAATAACCGTTCCATTTTTTAAATTATTCCACAAATCTTGATCAAAGGTATCATTCACCTCTTCATCTAAAAGTCCACTCAATTCTATTGGAGTAGATTTTTCACTAGTTTCTAAAAATTCATACCATGTATAATTACCTGGTCCTCCAGTTATATTGATTGAATACTCTGGCGCGGTTTTTCCATATAGAGAGTAATTTTTTGGAAGATTTATTAGGATATCAGGAACTCCTGAAATTTTAGGATCTAATATATTATGAGACTCGTCCTTTCGCAAATTATTCAGAGAATTATTATATATAAAGTTTGAGGAAAAAAAATTCATTATCGTTAAGCAGGCTATAATTCCAATTAGACTTATAAGGATTTTCTGTTTCTTTTTTAACCTGTGAAAGGTATTTCGAAAGAACTTGCAACAGTTTATCATAATATTTACCACAATTGATTTTAATTTACAATTTATTCAATTTCTTAGGATCCCACTATATATACAAAAAATTTTTTCGGTTTAAAAGATTGGTTTTTCTTGGACTAATAAATGTGTGAATAAACAATGATTATTCATCTCAAACAATTTATATATTTTATCTTACTTCCTAGTTTTTCCCATGAAAAAAAGGAAATTCAAATTTTCGCGTTTTACGGGAAAATCTGCTATATTTATGTAATTTAAAAGAAATAATTATTAAGGTTGGGAAGGTATTATTTACCAAAATTGTAAATCAAAAGTGTAATATTTTGAAAAGTAATAATATTCCTAGTTAATTTTTTTCTTATACTTCCCCATACTAATTCAAATCAAAAAATAAAATTCCCATTTTCCATTATAATTTTGTTTGAGTCATCTTTGTAGGTAATTTTTATTGTTGGATTGTAGAATAAGAAGTCTCTATGGGTTATTGATGTATTTTGTCCACCTTCCATATCGGTATTATTACCAAAAGCAATATGAGCAGTCTTCAGAGCTTTTTCATCCTCTAATAGAATTCCACTTAATTTGGCTCCAGAGTTTAGTCCAATCCCTAATTCACCAATAATACTTGCTTGTTCGTCTAAACTAATTAATTCTTTAACTCGTTTTACTAATTTTTTATCTTTACTTTCAATATTTATAATTTTACCGTCTTCTACAGTAATCCATAGGGGTTTCTTAACTTTTCCAAGATCCCCAATTGAACCATCACATACAATAATTCCATCACCTTTAGTTTCAATAGGACCACACCATATTTCACCACATGGTAAATTTGCAAACAAAGGTTCTCTAGTAATTCGAACATCTGTTGAGAATCCACGGTTTTCAATGGATAAAACAATGTCTGTTCCGCCCGGTGCTGAGATATGTGCTATTTTAGCATTATCTAATTTTTTCCTTAATTTGTCTGCTATAGTTACCATAGCATCATAATCAACATTCATTGGACCATCAATCATCATAGCTTTAGTAATCCCCGCACCATGTCCCAATCGGATTGATTTGGTAGCAAGGATTTTTTTAACCCATTTCACTCGAAAGGGTGTTTCTTCTCCTATTCCCCTAAAGGCATTAATCACTATTGTTGCATCATTAACTAACAAATCCATTTCTGAGGGTATTTCTCTTAAAGGTCGATTTTTCTCGGGAAGAATATATAAATGTGCAGTACAACCGTATTCAATAGCTGCTTGATAAAAACTTTCCCCTACAGAGTGAGTATCTTCATCTGTTATAACTAATACGGAATCATCTTTGTTTAAATTCATTACACAAATCATAGCTTCTTGAGCGGCATTTATCATTTTTTGTGTAGTATTTAATTTACTCATTTTTGATATATCCTTAGTATTTTAGATCTTTTAATTCAATAATATTGGAATAATGATAAGTTTTTCCAATTAAAATTTAGAATGAAACTAAAAGGTTTTTTATATCTAAATCTTAAATTAAATTGTTATGGAACAATTCAATAAAGAAAAAATTTCTGCTGAAGATGTTGCTATTGCAGATAATAATGCCCAATGGTTAGGTATTCCTTTAGTCCACTTAATGGAATGTGCAGGATATAGTATTGCTGACGAAATAATTAGAAGATATAATTTTAAAAATGATTCTATTGTTGTTATTTTTTGTGGTACTGGTAATAACGGTGGAGATGGATTTGTGGTTGCTAGACATTTAGCTGCTTTTAAGGTTAGATCTTTGGTTATTCTAGTTGGGGGTCCAGAAAAAATAAGAACTCATGCCTCTAAGTTCAATTGGAATATATTATCAAATCATATAAATTATTTAGTAAAGACAGTTATTGTCCGTGATTCTACTGAAATTGACAGAATCCCATTGTTTAATAAAAGTCAAAGTCAAATTGGACTAATTATAGATGGGTTGTTAGGCACTGGTATTGATGGAGATATAAGGGAACCAATCTCAACCGCTATTGATGTGATAAATAAACTGAGTGAAAAAAACAATATTGAGGTTGTATCAATAGATTTACCGTCGGGTTTGAATCCTAATACAGGGGAAGTCCGTCATAAAGCTGTAAAAGCAGACTTAGTCATAGCTCTTCATCGAATCAAGAAAGGATTAGATGTAAAAAGCGATTATATAAAAGAAATAGTTGTTAGATCTATTGGAATCCCATATGAGGCAAGTATATTCGTAGGAAAAGGTGATTTAATACCGACACTCAAAATAAGAAAAGTGGATAATCATAAAGGACAATTTGGTCGAATGCTTGTTATTGGAGGATCTAAGAATTATTCTGGAGCTCCTGCATATTCTTCTCTCACAGGGATCAATTTTGGAATAGATTTAGTTATCACATATGTTCCAGAAATAGTTGGAGACGTATTGCGAAGTTATTCACCAAACATGATTGTAAGAACAAGTCCTGGAAATTGGTTAAATATGGATTCATTTAAAGAGATATCAGAATTAATAGAATGGTCAAATGCTATAGTTATAGGTCCAGGTTTAGGACAAGAAAAAGAAACGCAAGAATTATTAATAACGCTTTTAGAGAAAATGAATAATGAAAGAAAAAGCTATGTTCTTGATGCTGATGCCTTAAAATTAGTTAAAAACGATCTCGAACTGTTAAAAAACAAGAATGTGATTCTGACTCCTCATGAGGGAGAATTAAAAATTATGACTGGTATTGAACTACCTCCATATTATAAAATTGAAGATAGAAGCGATATGATATTAAAAATTGCTCAAGATCTTGATGTAACTTTTCTCATCAAGGGGGTTTATGATTACATAAGCGATGGGAAAAATTTGAAACTCAATCGGACAGGTTGTCCAGAGATGTCTATAGGTGGTACTGGTGATGTATTAGCAGGATTATGCGCATGTTTTCTAGCTACGAAGAATAGTTGTTTCAGATCAGCATGTTCGGCAGCATTCCTTAACGGAATAATAGGGGAATACTGTAAGCAGAATATCGGAACTCGTTTTACAGCATTAGATATGACAAAAAATATTAATAATGCTTTGCGAAATAGTATTAATTTTTAACATTTTGCAAAAGGATAGTTGTCTATTAATCGATGTCAGAACGTGAATAAGTTCCAAAATAAAAATTTATTAACTCTTAATTTATAATATTATTAACTTAGTTATTGTGAAAAACTTAAGTTGAGGTTAGCTAAGTAATATTTATTCTATATTTCAACAGAAAGTAAAGGAAATTGATTAAAATGCCACAATTATTTCTAATTAATCCTGATGGAACTACTACGGAAATAACCACTGGAGGAGCTATAAAGGATGTACTAAAAACAGATGAATGTTATGTCCTTGTTGCTGATGATATAAGAAAAGTGTATTTATGGAAGGGATTAAAAAGTAGTGTAAGATCTAAGTTTATTGGAGCTAAAAGATCTCAAGAAATTCGAGGTCAAGTTGGAATGCATTATGCAGTTGTACCTCTTGATGAAGGTGAGGAAGATTCCGATTTTATAAAAATAATTGGAGGACGTACTGAAGCAGGAGTAGCGCAAGAAATAAAAGCAGCAGAAGTTTCTCCTCCAAGTGTACATCCTTTAAGAGAAAAGAACGTTTTTGGCAGTCCAAGACCCGCTGAAGGAATGAATATAGCAGGAAGTAAAGAACGCGCAGCTCAAAATACTGGTCCTTTATATAGGGGTGATGGGACCATGCCTGAATTTGTACAAGAGCAGACTCAAGTAGATTTCCAGCAGATTATGCAAAAATTAGAAGAAATTCAAATACCATCGGGATTTGAGCGAGAATTAATTATTATTGGAAATCAAGCTTATTCTATCGTTGAAAAAGTCCAACAGTTCCTTGGAGAAAAACAAATTACCAAGGAAATTTCAAAAGTGGGTTCGATTCCAGAAGGAATCTTTTTTGCTGAATCATATAGTCCACGCATTCTATCAGAAAACGGGAAAATTATCGCGATTGAATTTTTAAAACGCGTTGGTGCAAAACCCAAACCAGTTGAGACAAAAACTAAAAGAGAATTATTGAAAGAACAAATTAAGGAACAATTAGAAGGAAATTAAATAATTTCCTAATCTTATTCTTATAAATGTTGCCTTTTTGGAAATTTAAATTTCAAGATCATGTTTTGAGAACGTAGAAATATAAATTTTTAAGGTAAAATTTTTTAATTATTATTAATTGAAAAAAAAATTCTACCGTGATACAAAATTTCAGATTTAACCCCCGATGAAGCACATGCATTGAGTAATTTTTTGGGCAGTATAACAGAATATAGTGAGCTCGAAGCGTTAGCTCTTATTACTCGAGAGGGATTAAGATTAGCATTTAGCGCTATTCCTGGATATAATATAGATCCTGACTTATTTTCCAGTTTGAGTGCTGTAGTAGTACAATCAGGTACCGACGCGGTTGCGACTTTAGGATTTACTAATATGCTTGAAGTTGTATTGCGTGGTGATAATGGGTTCATAATCTTGAGTGCCGCTGGACGATTCTTTCTGATGGGAGCATCACGACAAACAGCAGATCTGGGAAAAATCGTGAAAGTATTTCGTTACTATGCAGGGGAGATCAATAAGCGCTATCCAATTCAATAAAGGAAATTCTTATTTTAAGAAAAGTTATTCTAAATAATAAAAACTTAGTTCATTATTGTTAAATTTTAATACTAAGATAGTTACGTTTATTATAACATCAAATCTAGATAAATATCTTATAGTGATATTAGGTTACTATTTATAAAAAAAATAGTAATTGTTGATAGAAATTTTAAGCTTTATCACTTATAATATATTAAAAATAGTTAGAAAATATTAAATCATAATTATGTCAGAAAAAGAAATTAAACTCTTTGTTGATTCAAATAATGAAATAACAGATAAAGTTATTATTTGTCAATCTAATGCTGATAAGCTCGGTGTAAAAAACGGGGATACTATAGAAGTTCTAAATATTGATAATAACATGAAAAAAAAAGCTAAAATTGAAATTTCTGATAAAGTATTAGATTTTGCAGGTCAATTTTCAAAGAACATTCTTGACGAACTCCAATTTTCTGGAGTTGAACTAACAGTACGCCCTATAAGTGCTGCGACTACTCTTACTCCAACATTAAAAATTCCAAAAGTTCCAGTAGCACGACCCACTCCAACACCTCAACCCACTCCAGCACCTCAACCTTCATTCACCCCACCACCCTCACCCACTCCAATACCTCAACCCACTCCAGCACCTCAACCTTCATTATCACCTCTACCAACGCGACCACCCCCTCCAATGGAAGTGCCACAACCTGGAATTCCACAATATGGAGCAGAACCAGCCGCACCTGTAGAACCATACCCAAATAAAATCGATGTTAATATGCTTCAGAGTCAAAAAAATGGAATTATTGTCACCCCTAGGATTGATGATAGTATTGAAGGAGGGAGAGTACAATTGAATCCTAGTATAATTCAACAATTAGGTCTTGTACCGGGAATGTTAATTGCTTGGGAGGATCCTCTAACTCGAGCTATGGGATCTGCTAGAATTGACCAAGTGAATATTGGAATGAATGAAATTAATATGAGTATGAATACATATGAAGAAACCAATATTCAAGCTCAGCAAATCGTTGTATATTCCACAGAACCTCCAATCCAAAAAGCTTCTGAATTAATGTTAGAAGTCCATTCTCAGCCTAATCTAATGGGTTATGCGTTAGTTAGCCCTAGAACCCAATATTCACTTTCAATTCAAAGAGATGATATTTTAGCTTTTGAGGACGAACTTACTGGAGCGATGGGCGCGGGAAAAGTAGATATCTCAGAAACTTGTCCAGATAATGCTATTATTATAGATAGTGAGATACTAGAGGCATCAGGTATTGGTAGTTTTGAAGTGAAAGTGGCGAAGAATCAAAGAACAATTATTCCATTACAAAACATCTTTCTTGGTATTTCTCCTATATCCGGCGAAAATATGTGGGAAATAATAAGCACTGCTCGCGAAAATGTAGCTTCTATGAAAGGATGGATATCAAATTACATTATATTTAAAGGTATAAAACTCCGATGGTCAGCAGTAAATATTGCGTGTTCAGTTTTGGATACAACCCCAGATTTAACCGGTGATATATTTGCTCAAGTAAGCCCGAATACGACCCTTTCTTTAAGTCCTGTAGGCTTAATTCCATTTAATGCTATTTTAGTAATCGATATTAGCCGAAGCATGATGGCGAGAGATGTATTATGTGTAAACATTGCTCCCGCGATAGAAGGAATAAAAGCTGCAATGGAATCACGAGAAATCCAAGAATTTTTAAAACATTTTAAAGATGGAATTAATATCCCTAGAAGAATATCAGCAGCTTTCGCAGCTGTTCTTTTCTTAAGTGAAAAAGTAGGTAGAGGTTTCGGAGAAAAAGTTTCAGTGATTCGATTTGCTGATGAAGCCCAGGTGCTTCCATTTGGTGGCAGTTTCTATATGGACTCTGCAAGTGGTAAAAAAGGTGTACTTGAAGAGGCCGCTCGTATGATAGTAGATCGAATAGGAAATGCTTATGGACAAGCAACAAATATGGGTTCTGCGATGGTACAAGCAAATCAAGTATTAAGTGAATTCCAGAAAATGGATCAAAATCCTACAATGATAGTTATACTTACGGATGGTGTACCTACAGATGGGGAAGCTTTCTTCAATGAGATTAAGAGATTGGCAGATAACCCAAATGTTGTAGCATATATAGTCGGGTTAGGGAATCCAGACGATGCATTAATGGCTCGTGCCGCCGCTCTTTGTGGTGGGGAATATTTCAAACCTGAAGATGCTGGGGAATTATTAATTTGGTATTCCAAACGAGCTAGAGATTTAACAGTAAAGTTAAAAGCCCACAAAGAATGAAAGATTCACATTTTTCATCATTAATTTTTATTTACTTTTTAGTAAAAATTCACATTTGTTGCTAATCTTAATTTTATTGAGAAGATAGAAATTTCCCCTTCCTTTTTGAATTAGTTAAAGCCCTTAAGTCCGTTTAGATTGCAATAAAGTTATTAATAATAATTTTGATAATAATTATAAGAAAATTATATCCTTGAATTATAGGTAGAAATTTAAAGCAGTAAAACGATAATAAAGAATATGAAAGATGTAAAAATTATCACAATTGATAATCGAGGACGAATTGTTCTACCTTTAGTGACTAGAAAAAATCTCGGGCTTACCACAAATTCCCAGTTAATGTTAGTTAGCGATTCAGAAACAAAAGAGATAAGAATAACACCTATTGGATTAAAAAACGAAGGAAATTTAGTGAAGATAAGAGTAATAATGAAAGACACACCCGGTGCATTAGCAAAAATACTTGATATTTTCGCAGAAAGGGAGATTAACTTGATGTATAGTGAAGCAGTAATCATTGAAAAAGATAAGACGGCTGTATGGACAGCAATTAGTGAGAATCCAGAGGATACAGAAAGATTAAGAAGTATTTTAACTGAGAAAGGAGAAGTATTAGAAGTTAATTTTTCTCCTTTAGATTAGTTTTTAATTAGCTTCTATCAAAAATAATTTCATTAGTTAGGTGATTTTGGTGGCAAAAAAGAAAAAGAAGGAGAAAAGGAAGAAACTACAAGATATTAATGAAGTAGATGAAGAAATTTCTGAATATTCATTAGATACAGCGCTTCATTCAGCTAAAAAAACTGAAACGACTTTACAGACTTTATTAAAGGGAGTTTCTGAGGGCCAAGGATATGTTAAACCGCAAAAGCAAGGAGATGTTAAGATCACACCGCAGTTATCACACGAATCCCGTACCAAAATAGCTGAGGCTTATGTCTTAGAAGATGTACCTTTAGTCCAACAAACAACAGATGAAAAAAAGCCTAGAACCAAGTTAACTACTGAAGATACAACAGGTAAAGAGAAACAAGCTGCTCCAAAACTAGAAACTCCAGAAGCTCAACCGGAGGAAGCATCAGCAATTTCAGTTCAACCTACTCCTCCTCCTTTAGCTAAAGAAGAACCTTCATTTACTAAACAAAAAAGTATTTACTTGAAATTAACAGAGTTTTTTGAGGGTCTTTTGGCAAGTTATAATGAGAATTATGATAGATGGGAAATGTCGATTTCAAATATCTTAACAATCTTAAGAAAAATGAGAAAAATTACAAAGAAAAATACTGACGATTTAGTTCTATCAATTAAAAACGTCTATGATAAAATACAAACCAATTTAGAGCAATTTAAAGTTAAACGTGATGAAATTGAGAGAGTCGCTGATGTTGATATCGAATCAATGTCAAGCGAGTTTAAAAGAGTTTTAGGTATGCTTGAGTTGCAAATTAAGGAATATCAATTAAAGCGAGTCACAGATGAATTTATTCATGAATTAAGATATTTTTAATAACTTGTTAGTTTTCAACATTTAATAAGAAGTAGAAATATATTTTTAGACAATTTTACTATGTCATCTAAGGAAAAAAATCAGTTACGTCCACTTATTATTGATCTTGGAAGTAAAAATACAAGATTAGGATGGGCAGGAGATGATTTTCCAGATATAATAGCTCCTAGTGTGTATGTTGATAAGAGAGATTACTTATTCACATCTGATGTAATTGATGGTCTTGAGGATATTTATATTAGCGAAAAAAATATTGAAGGCATTTTATTTGGTCATGAAGCTATGAAGTATGCAAATATACTTAAACTTCATGAATTCAGAAAAGAGAGTAATTTCAATGTTTTTATGAAATTTTTTTATCATCATTACAAACAGCTAGAAATCGCAGAAGAAAATCATTTTAAGCAACCAATTATAATCGTTAGTTCATTTTTTATGTCAGAATTAGAAAAGACTAAGTTAAAAGATATTTTCTTCAATATTTTTGATTTCCCATCATTATTATTTTTATCAGAAAGTCAAGGAATCTTGGCAACTCTACGTAAAACAAGTGGAGTAGTTATAAGTATGGGAGAAATGAATACCACTATTACCACATTTCTGCACGGATTCTCAAATGCAATGGCACGGGACGTTTATCCAATTACTGGCAAAGATTTAACGAGTTATTTACTAAATTTAATCTTGTCAAAAAAAGGATCTGGAAAAGCAATTTATCTTGATAAATTGATCGCTAATGAAATTAAGGAGAAATTATCAATTTGCGTTATAGACCCAGAGGGAGAGATACGACGAATAAAAGATGGATTAACAAAATACAATAGAAATATCGATTTACCTGATGGAACTTCAATAGAAGTAAATACAGAGAGATTTATGCTCACCGAACCTTTATTTAATCCCTCATTAATTCATATTGATTATATTGGCTTACCAGAAGCAGTTTCAAAAGTAATAAAATTTTGGGATCGCGAAAATTGGGAAGATTTATTACCCAATATAATTCTTGCTGGAGGAGGTAGTCTAATTCCGGGATTAGATGTAAGATTGAAAACTGAAATATCCCAATATTTTTCAGAAAAGTTAAAAGATAAAATTGATGTACTAGGTGTCTCAGGGAGAGAAAACGTAGGGTGGATCGGTGCAAGTGTTTTGTTTGCACAAGAAAAGTTAAAAAAAGGATGGATTCAGAATCCAAAACACGCAGATTCTGGGCAAGAACAAGGATTTGAAAATATAGATCAAAATTAATAATTATAAGATGAGAAAAAGCCTATGTCTGTTAGCATTGAATTAAAACAAGAATTTCTTACTAATTTTCAAAATAAGATAATTACTGCTCGAAAATTATTATATACTGCTAATCATTTATGGGCTTCTAAACTGTTAGACAATCTTAGTTTTGAAATTGCAAAGAATGATTGGCTTGATATTCAAAAAAAACATCAACTTATTATGATTATTTCTAATTCTTGGTGGATGTATTTAAATTCATTAATTAAACATAAAGAAGGAAAACTCGAGATTGATTTAATCAGATATATTGATGCATACAAAAGATTTTTCTCATTTTTATCTAAATTAGATGATTTTTATTTATTTAATAATTTCTGTACAAATCTTCTGCAAGAATTCGTAAAAATGGAAGATTTATCGCAAATAGGAATAACAAAATTTATCAATTCTTTTTCTGCAAAACTGCATGAAAGAGATGATTATCAAAGACTATTTGAATTACAAATATTACAAATTTTTTTAAGAAAATCAGTTGTTCCCTCAGAATATTTTCATTTAAGCATGCAAAATATAGGAAAAACGATATTTAATATAGAACCTGGTAAACGAGCCTTATTTATTTACATTCTATTAGAAAATGTTTGTTTGAAATATAAACTAATGGAAGATTCTGCGGAATTTGTAAGATTAATAAATAAAATTCTAGTAAATAGACTTCCAGGGTATTTAAAGAACGAGTTTAGTAGTATTAGCAGAATTTCTATTAATGAAAGAAGTTTTTCTACAATTTTAGTTGATCTGGAAGAGTTAATTTATTACTTAAATGATATCAGTGAATACTCATGGATCATAATTTTTATTCGAAATATATTCTTTAAAATGCAAGAGTTTCAATCATTCGGAGATGCAGTTACATATATTAGAAAATTTATCGATTTCGCAATTAATAGAAATCGTTTTGAAATTGCCTATGAAATTTATGATTTCTTAGAAGATTTATTCATGTATAAATCGGATTTAGCATATGATAAAATTTTAATAGAATTATGGGTTGAAGCTTGTAAAAAATTCGTGGATATGAAAGAAAAGAAGTATTTACTTCAATCTCTGGAAAAATTAAATAATCACTTAAAACTGCCGCAAACAAATGATGAACTTTTTCATTATTTTTACACTTGTAATATCTTATGGCAATTTAAATCGATGTTCTTCTCTTTAGAGCAAAGAGATTTTTGGAGAATGATGTTCTATCGAGCTCTTTTTGAGGAACAAAATTTAAACACATCACAAAAATTACTCCTTTATTTAGATGAAGATCTCAGTAAAAAAATCACAGATCTTAAAAAGTTATATGCTGAGACTGAAACTATGAGAAATCAAATATATTCTTTTAATGATAACAACAATTTAAAACAAAATTTTCACGAAAACTTTAGTATAAAACAATTAATACTAAGAATAAATTCTGATGGGATGATCTCCTATAGAATTATCTCAATTGATAATGTAATTATTCAAGGAACAATTCAGGATGAATTCTGGAATGACTCTCAACTAATTGATATATATAATGAACTTTTTTATGAATCTGAATACCGGAAATTTAATTTTAATTTAAAAGATTTTGGTGAGTTGTTATACATATTTCTCCCAAAATTGATCCGAGATTTTTTTAAATCATTTAAAATTGAAAGTATCAATTTTACACCTCAAATTTATTTTATATTAGATAATATGACAGTTCCATTTGATCTAGTTTATGATAACAATTTTTTCTTGTTAAAATATTCTAGTGGATATAAAATAGGGGAAGTACCGTTAGGAGGGGTTACTTTTGAAGATAAAAAAGCCATTCTTCCTCCAAATACGTCTCCTAATAATTCTTTTAATGTATTAGTGGTTGAATCAGTAAATTCTAAAAGTCCTGTGAAGTGGAACGAAACATCTAAGCAAAAAGAATTAATCTATCCTTTTCAGGCGGGAGCAGAAGAATTAAACTATATAATAAACTTTTTTAATACGAGAAATGAAATTAGCCAAATGGCTACTCTACTGGGAGCAAATTCTACCCGGGAAAACATTCTATCAAATATATCTTCTGATATGTACCATATTATAATCTTTGTTGGAAATATATTTTATTCGAAATGGAGCCCTAAAAATAGTTTTTTTCTTACAAATGATAATCAAATTATCACTTTTCATGAAATTAATCAAATTTTATCTCATAAGAATTCTAAAATTCATCCCTTAATGATTTTTAATTCACAAGTATATGATATTGAAGGTAAAAAATTAAGAAATACTTTAACAACATTTGGAGAAATTGTTGCTCAATTTGATTACAATAAAATAATGGGAATTGTGTCAAAAAACTATCCTATATTTAATATTGAAACAAAACAAATTATCTCTAATTTCCTGGTGAATTTTTTAAATAATATTAGTCAGGGTGATTCACTTTTAAAAGCACGTCAACAATGTATTGCAAATAAGATGGAAAAACTATTGGAAGAACAAATTAAAAGCTCACCTGAAGGATTAGGAACGACTAATATAGATCTACGTAGCAGTCTAGCAATTTCTAGTTATATACTCTTTGGGAAACCTTGGAAAAGAATTGATTCTTAAATATATAAGTATTATGATAAGCAAATACCAATAAATAAAAAATAATAATATAAATATAGATTAAAGTATTCATTATAAAAAAGAAAAAACGAGTTGATGTGAGATAAGCCAATCAGACCGTCTCATAGAAATGAGAATCGAAAATAAAAAATTGAAACAGCAAATAGCATCTTTGGAAGAGAAGATTATGTCTTTAGTGGGTATGGTTAATATTGAATCTTCTGGAGGTGTTGATAAGAAAAATGTCTTGAATGACCTTTTAATTAATTTGATTAATTCAACAAATGACCAATTAAATATTATAACTCCTCGTATAGATGGTTTTTATGCTAAAGAACTCAAAAGAGCCGTTGATAGAGGGATTCCGGTTCTTCTAATCACTAATGATAGAAGTGATATACCTAAGGATTATATACAAATTTACGATGATTTAAAAATTACGCAAGGGATAAGTGTAATCAATAATCCTAATGTAAAATTTCTATTGGTTTTTAATACAGAACAAGCTGTTTATGCGGGAGGATCTTTAGATAAAGAAGAGTTAACAAAATCTATATTAATTGTCACAAAAATTCAGGAGAAAGCAAAATTAAGGTTAATAGCAGAAATTTTTTCATTAATGCTTCCTACTTTTATGAGAAATTAAAGTTTTATCCTTAAATTCTTTCATTTTTAATTAAGCTGATTTATTTTAATTCAATTAAACATGATATTTAGAAGCAAATCGTATACATGATATAAAATGGATATAAATAATGGATTTATAACTTCAAATGCATTAGTTGGATTTTTAGGATTTGGTTCTGAAATTTACGATCAGACTATAAAATATTTAGAAGCTTGTGTGAACAAAGAAGAATCATACGAAAAATCATTTTTAAAATGGAAAGAAGTGTTCAGTTCTATCTATGGGCATGAAATTTCCTCAGATTTGTTCCTAAAGCACACTTATTTTACACATGTCTTAAAGATAATTGTCATTTCAAATTCTAATAGGAAAAATCTGGAATTTGAGAGTATCTATAGAAGGTATCAAGAAGATCATTTGAACCATATATTTAAAGCCAATTATTTTTTTTGGGTAGATCTTAATCAAGAAATAACCCAAATGATCTACGAGAAACTTAAAAACTTACAATTTGCTAAAGAAGACTTATTTAGTGATTTATACCAACAAGTTTTTCTCCCTGAAATTAGGCATAAAATAGGAGAATTTTTCACTCCTTCAAATTTGGTTCAAAAAATGGTAGATGATGTTTATCAAATGGGATTAAAAGTTTTAGATCCTTCCTGTGGTTCAGGAAATTTCATTATCAATATAATAATTAAAATAATTAATTCTAAAGAATCTTTAAAAGTACGAGAGAAAGCGATTTACAATATTTTTGGATTTGATATCAATCCTTTGGCGGTTATGACCGTGAAAGTAAATATCTATATATTACTTTTCCAGTATTTTTATAGTGATGCCAATTCTATTCCAAAGCTTAACATTTTCCTAATAGATTCTTTATTTCCTGAGCTATATGAGAAAGATGTAGATTTAAAAAGTTTATATAGTACGTTTGATTTGGTGATTGGAAATCCTCCATGGTTGACATATAAAGACCTACATGATAAGCATTATCAAATTAATATTCGAAATTTATCAAATAAATTAGGAATTAAACCACCGAGTCAATATATTACTCATATTGAATTAGCAGCTATCTTTTTTTATGCGATACCTCTAAGGTTTTTAACTCTAAATGGAACAATCTTTTTTGTAATGCCAAAAAGCGTATTAAATGGAGACCATTGTTTTAAGTTTAGAGCTTTTTCGATATTTAATGAAAAATTAGAAATTTGGGATTTTCCAAAACACTATTTTTTTAATGTTAACCATATTTGCTTAAAAGCACAATATATAGGCAATGAAATTGAGATTCCAATTCAAAAAAAATATCCTATCAAAGCAAAACTATATAACTCTTCTCTAACATTAGCGGAAGAAACATTATATTCAAGTTTGAAAATTGAGTATAATGGAGCAAAACTGTTATTACCACTAAAAGAATTAAATATCATCACAAAACTCGAAAATAGTCCATATAAAGACAAATTTTTTCAAGGTGCGACATTGGTTCCACGTACTTTAGTTTTTTTTAAGAAAATTGAGAACACCAATGGTTCTTTAGTAATAACCTCTGATTCTGAAATAATGTCTCGATCGAAAAAGCAATGGGAATTTCCGTTTAAGAAGAAAGAAATTGAAGAAAGATTCCAATTTAAAACCTTTTTGAATATGGATATGCTTCCATTCTATATCAAACGTAAAAAAAACATATTTCTTCCTATTAATGACCAATTTGATTTTGATATTGAATTCCTCAAGTCATATCCAAAAGCTTTAAAATTTTATCAGGAAATGGATGCTATTTACCAAAAGAATAAGAAAAAAACCAGCAAAATTGATACTTTATTTGCAAACTTAAATTATTGGAATAAACTTAAAAAACAGAAGCAAAATAAGTCTTATATTGTAGTTTATAACGCTAGCGGGTCTAGTTTGAAATCTGCTGTTATTGATAACCAAAAACAAAATTTAATTATCGGTTCTGAAAACTATTATTATTCAACCGATTCAGAAAATGAAGCATATTATCTATCAGCAATTTTGAATGCTCCAATATTGTCGAAATATATCAAACTAGTAAAAAGTTCTCGACACATCCATAAAAGACCCTTTATGTTTAACATTCCACTATATAACAACGATAACTTAATACATCAAAAACTTGCTAAAAAAGGAAAAAAATATCATACCATCGTTCAGGATTTATTTATGAATAATCCCAAAATTGGTAGTAATAAAGTTAGACTGATTATTAATTATAAATTATTGAAATTAGATGAATTAACAAAAAAAATTGTATTTGAATAAGTATTTTTAAGATTTACCTAAACTCTTCGCCACATGTTCTACAAAATTTTTCTATACCAATTCTTTCATTACCACAGTTTGGACAGAATTTGAGAGGTCTTGATTCAGTTATTTGTGGTTCTATGATATCTGAGTAAGATTTTGCCACCCTTCTACTTCTTGAAAGTGAATATAGTGAAATAATTAAAAAGGTAATCATAACTCCCATATATGGTAAGTTATACGATAATGATTCAATCCACCAGTGAAGAGTTTCATCAATAATAGCGTACCTTAAAGACATTATCATTGATGTAAACACCGGTACTAAAATCATGGTTAATATGAATACACCAAAAAATGATAGAATAAAAATCTGAGTTGCTTGTTTTCTACTCAATTTTATCCCAAACCAAGTTGGTTCATTTCTACTCATTCAATCACCCTCCTTTTTCAATATTTTTAAAAACGTTCAATACTAAAAACCCTACTTACCTATATAAATGTTTTGCCACCAAATCTTGACTTTACATGTGAAGTTCTTTACGTTCTATTTAAGTTCTTCTCCGCATGTTCTGCAAAACTTTTCTATACCAATTCTTTCATTACCACAGTTTGGACAGAATTTAAGAACTCTTGACTTGGTATCCATTGGTTCTATTATATCTGGGTAAGATTGTGCTATCCTTCTACTAGTCGAAACAGAGTAAATAGAAATTATTAAAAATATAACTAGAACTGCAAAATAAGGTACCATATATGTCAATGTATATTCAAGCCAATATCTAATTTCACCGCCATACATAATTGTCTGCCTTATTGAGCTGATAAAAGAAAAAATAAATGGGACTATGATCATAGATAATAAAAATATACCTGCTAAGGATAAAATGAATACGTTAATAGCTTGCTTCTGACTCAAATTTATTCCAAACCATGTTGATTTGTTTCTACTCATTCGATCACCCTCTTTTTTAAACATTTTTAAAGGTTCAATATAAAAGACCCAACTTCCCTTTTTAAAAGTTATGCCCCAAAAACTTGACTATAATGATATACAGAAAAGTAATATATCATCTAATGAACACCGTTTTAGACTTAATTTTTTTAACAGAAACTAATTTTTCTGAAAGCAAAGCTTTATCTTTCATAAATTATTTAGTTAATTGACGAAGAGCGTAAAAAAGTAAAGTAATTAGTGAAAATTAAAATTGAATTTTGAAGATTTAGGAATTAACGAAACCAATACTTTCGCTTTAAAAAAAAATAATATAATTTATCCTACTCCTGTCCAAAAAAAAGCGATTCCTTTGATTATAAAGGGGCGACATGTAATGGCTCAAGCTAAAACAGGGTCTGGAAAAACCTTAGCTTTTGTTTTACCCATTATTGAACAGTTGAAATATGTAAAGAATGAAGCTTTGATTCTTGCTCCAACCCGAGAGCTTGCTAAACAAATTAATAAAGTGATTAAGGATTTAGGAAATGGCAAAGTTAAATCGATGACAATATATGGAGGCGTCTCAATTAATAATCAAGTTAACAAACTGAAGAATGGTGTTAATATTATTGTTGGAACTCCAGGAAGAATTATCGATCTTTATAAAAGAAGGGAACTTTCATTCAAGAATATCCGTTTCGTGATTCTAGACGAAGCTGACCGCCTTTGGGATATGGGTTTTGCCCCGGATGTTAAATATATCCTCAGTAAAATCCGTACAAATTATCAATTTATGTTGTTTTCAGCGACTTTAGATTATGATATGAGGAACCTTGTGAAAAAATATACCAAAAATGAATTTGAATTTTTAAATTTGAGCAGAGATAGTCTAACAGTTGGGAGTACAACTCAAGTATATTATCTAATCGATCGGTTTGAGGAGAAATATCCAACATTTTTAAAAGTTCTAAAAATTGAAAACCCAAAACATATGTTAGTGTTTGTTAATACTAAAAAGACTGCTTCTTGGTTAGAAAGGAGATTAAAACATCAAAGGAATTTTAACTTTAAAGTAGGGGTCATTTCAGGTAAATTATCTCAGTTTCAAAGAGAGAAAATTTTAACGGATTTCAGGACTCGTAAAGTGAATTTACTTATTGCTACGGATGTAGCAGCTAGAGGTCTTGATATTGAAAATGTGTCTCATGTGATAAATTATGATGTTCCAAAGTTTCCTGAGAACTATATTCATCGTATAGGGCGTACATCTCGGATGAATAAAAAAGGAGTTGCGATAACTCTTTGTTTGAAGGATGAATATGAATATTTGTGTCATATTGAAGGTTTAATTGATAGAGAGATTCAACTAAGAACCATAGAAAAGAAAGATGAACAGCATTACCATAATCCTTTTTATTGAAAATGCTTTTAAACAAATTTTTCTTTCCATTTTTCTATTTCTGCTAAAAATTCTTCTTTTATATCATCTTCTAAAGGTTCTTTTATAGAACGTAGTTTACTTATCCATTGTCTGATGACATTTACAGCTACAGCTCCATGAGATTGTAAAAGAATATCAGCTATACTTTGTAAATCACTACTTAATTGATCTCCATTTAATGATTGAGCATTTTCTATTAAATTACTAAATTTATCGTTCAAATCTCCTCCATTTTCCCCTATTTCGTGAGATTCTTCTACCATCTCATAAGAAGGACTAATATCTATTGTTGTTTCATTATCTTCCCCAGAATATTTGTCTTTCCATTTTTGGAACTCTAGTAGAAAATCATTTTTATCTTCTTCTTCAAGTGTTCCTTTGATTTTTCTGAGTTTAGTAATCCAATCTTTTACGCTTTTAAGTGCCATCGAGTATCCATCAGTTTCTAAAATAATATCTACAATATTCTGCATCAATTTACTGATTTCAATTCCCGTTAAGTCATTAAGTTTAACATCAATTTTATTGAGCAAAATTTTCATCTCTGTTTTAGGATCAACTTTATTTTCTTCCTCGTTTGATATAGACTCTTCTTCTGTTCCAAATTGAGATTGACTTAATCCAGGACTAATATATTCTTCTTCAAATATTGAAGAAGGATTTTCTTGTACTGTCTGTCTAAGAGCTTCTGTGGATTCTTCTTTTTTTGGCAGTTTTGAGATAGGTGTTTGCTGCAATAAACCAAGTTTCCAACTTAAAAGGTCCTCTTTAATCTTTTCTTTAAATGGTTCCTCAAGACTTTCACTAACATCACGTAGACTGTCTCTCCACTCAATAATGTTTGAATATCCTTGTAATTCTAAGATTACATCAATAAATTTATCTATTTGTTCTCCAATTTCGACTCCTTTAAGTTCACCAATCTTTTCAAGTAAGATCTCAAATAAGTTGTCAAGCTTCTCCGGATCGAGTGGTTTAACTTGCGGGGGCGTAATTTCTAATTCTATTTCACCTTTATTTTCTTCTTCGTTAATTGGAGGTCTAAATCCAGGAGGATAAACTAATTCTAATGAAGAGAATTTTGTGTTTAAATTATTAAGTTGATAAATAACGTACTCTTTCATTTCATTGTCTAAAGGTTGATAAATTTTCTCTAATTTTCCCACCAATAACTTTAGTTCTAAAATGTCAAGAGAGATTCCCTCCTTTTCAAATACCACATCTAATAATGATTTAAGTTTTTTAGAGATTTTATTCCCTTTAAAATCATTAATATTTTCTATAATTTCATTAAATCCTCTATTTATTTCAACCTCTTTAGGATATTGTGCATTTTTTACAATTTCATCAAGAACAGGAGTAAAAATTTCAATCATAGGTTTGTAAGTGGTAAGGAAACCACTTATATCAATAGTGAAATTTTTGGTATTCTTTTCATATACTCCAAATATTAGAGACGAGTTATCACCATTTACAGCAATAATATTATTTTTTTTTGTCTTTAAATATTCTATATTTGATTTTTTAGCTAGCGCTAGAGCATGTTTGTTTTCATGAGAGTCTGAAGATATAATTTTTATTTGTAGATCCAAAGAGTCAGTTTCTTTAGTGGCTTTTTCTTCAGTTAATTTCGATTTTATTTCATCCACCACTTCTCGTTCCGGTTTTTCCTCAATTTTTTTAATTTTGGAGTGATCCTTTTTCCATCTTTCGATATCCTCCAAAAGGAGGTATTGAGTATTTGAGTCTAAATGTTTTCTAATAACTAAAAGTCTATTCAACCAGCCTTGTATACTGTCAATAACCGTAGATTCTGGATTAATTTCTGAAATAAATGCTAAAATATCAGCAACATCATGACTTAATTCAAATCCTTTAAGTTCTGAGACTTTTTTAGATGTAGCATCAATCTTATCTATAATTTCCTGTTTTTGTTTTTTTGTAATAGTTGGTCGAGTTCGTACTGGTTTTTTTTGGGTAAAGGATTTTTCAGTAATTTTTTGGGTTAGACTTTGATCTTCAGAGTAATCTAATTTAAATTTCTCCAAAGGAATAAAGTCTTTTATCGTAGGAACTATAATTGTTATTTCTGTTTCAGATTTTTCTAATAATCCTGATATGATTTCTTTAATCTTTTCTTTACTATTTATACTCCAGAACTTTTCTAGAGGATCCTGATTTTCACTAATAAAATCTGATAAAATGGTATAGAGTGATTTTTCTAGAGCTTGAATGTTATCTGAGGAAGGACTACTAGTACTTAATGATAGCTCATGAACTCTGTTATCAATTGATTCTCCGAGCTTTCTTATGAATGTTTTGAAAGCCTCAACTTCAGTTTTCATATTAGGAGAATCTAAATTTTTAACTATATCTTTAAATTGAGAAAACATGTTTGCGACAATTTCTTCTGATTCTGAGATTTTTTGTTTCACTGAATTAATAAGTTTGGTAAAATCACGTGCATCAACACCGGATTGTAATCTAAGAGGTGTTATCATTTCACTAACATCATTTAAAATAACATGAGAAAATTTTTTTACGTTTTCTTCAACCTCAGATAAAATTTCAATTGTTTGACCAGAATCATCTTTATTGCTTAGTAAATCAATTAAATCTCCACTGATTTTTTCGAGATCTTGTAATAAATTCTCTCGAAATTTTTCAAATAATTGATCCGTCCCTGCTTTATCTATTTCTTTATTATCGGGAACCTCAGTTAGACTATTTAAGTTATTTAAGATTGCTGAATATGGAGGAATAATTAAATAATGTGGAACTGAGTCTGAATATAGAGGATTTACAAGTAGGACTAATTTCTTTTCAATAAGATCATCAATAATTTGTTTTACTTCTTTATCTGAAACATCAGGGATAATAGATTTAATTTCACTAAAAGTGTAAGGAAATTTTCCTAACCCCTTAAGATAAACATTAATAGCATCATCAGAAAGATTAAAAGATTTTAATAATGCATTCAAATTAAAAACCGTTTTTTTATATTTAATGTAGTGAATTTAATCCACTTATAATATCATGAAAGAACTTATTTTTTAATATTCTCAAAAAGAAAAATTAGAGCGAGATAAAAATAATTTAAGATAATATCCTAGATTTTCTCCTTTTAAAGTACATTTCCATTAGAGTTTTAAAACCTAAATATGTGCAAAATAGCAGTAAATGTAATAAAAAGAATAATTTTAAAAATATTTAATACAATATTTAATAAAAAGGTTAAATAGAGTACAATTTTGCATAAAAAATAGCTAATTATAAAACTATAATTTATATAAAAATTCAGGGAGAATTTAGAAAAAATAAACTTTCATCTAATTTGATAAAAAAATGTAAGGTTTCAATCACGATAATTATTTAATTGGTAATATGAATGTCAAAAAGTAAAAATGTAGAAGAAAAATTTAAAGAGTTTTTGTTAGACCAAAAAAAGTTAAAAAAAAAACTTCAAGAATTTGATAAAAGATATGAATTAATTACAGAAAATGCAAATGATTTCATTGTAATTTTAGATAGTAATCT
>JBHLLI010000057.1:0-2505 GCA_048885765.1 Candidatus Hermodarchaeota archaeon | reverse complement strand
TTAAAAGAATCTGAAGAGAGATATCGACTAATTTCTGAGAATGCAAATGATTTAATTAGAGTCTTAAATGACAGATTTGAATTTGAGTATATAAATGAAAATGTACATAAACGTTTACTAGGTTTTACGATTGATGATTTAAGAGGTAAAACTCATCTACCCCTTCTTCATCCTGAAGACAGAAGACATGCAATTCGTTCGACAGTAAAGAATTTAAGAAACGGGGAAGGTTCATATCAAGCAAGATTTAAGAATAAAGATGGAGTTTATAAATGGTTTGAATTTGCAGGTAAATCTTTTTATGACAGTAAAGGGGAAAAAAAAGTTTTGTCAATTGCTAGAGATATTCATAAACGCAAAATTGCTGAATTGAAATTAAAAGAATCTGAGGTTAAATATCGTAAGGCATATAATCGTGCCAAATTCTATAAAGATCTATTTACGCATGATATGAATAATATTCTATCAATTATTACCTCCTCTTCGGAGTTAATTCCTTTTTACCTAACAGAATCTCAAAAATCGAAAGATATAAAAAATTTAACTGTAATTGTACAAAACCAAGTCGAAAGAGGAGCTAAATTGATTAAGAATGTAAATATACTTTCCGAACTTGAAGAAGAAGAAATCCACACCCAACCAACTGAGGCATGTGATTTACTGCAAAAATCAATTAACTTTGTTAAAGAAATGCATAATGATGGATCTATTAATATTAGTGTTAATTGTCCTGAAAACCATATTGTACTTAACGCTAACGAGCTCTTGCAAGATGTCTTTGACAATATCTTAATAAACGCAATTAAATACAATGAAAATAAAAATATTGAGATCTCTATTAACATTTCAACAACAAAATTAGACGACACAAGTTTTTATAAATTTGATTTTATTGATAATGGAATTGGTGTTTCTGATGATAGAAAAGATATAATTTTTAAACGTGGAAACAGAGAGTTAAAAGGATCAAAAGGTATGGGAATTGGATTATCTTTAGTTAAAAAGATTATTAAAAGTTATGGTGGTACTATTATGGTTGAGGACAAAGTAAAAGGGGATTATTCAAAAGGTAGTAATTTTATTTTATTAATACCAGAGACTAATATTCCGTGAATTTTAAAGAAAGAAATATGCTCTATTCAGGATCGAAATTAATGCTTTTATAAATAGTATCTAATGGTAATCGAATTTCTTTTACAAATTTTATATCATATAATATAAATTCCTTAATAACACAAATAATTATAAGCAAAAAATATAAACCTAAATCACTTTTTTTATTCTAATTCATAGAAATCGCGTATAATTTCAGATTAATTCTTAAAATGAAAGAAATTCATTCTCATATACCTAAGAAATTAAAATTATTAGCAATAATTTTTACAGTTGTTCTGGTGTTTTTAACATTTGAAATTCCTATTCTCATTAATAGTTTTTTAATTCAATTCTTTCCTGAAATTCATCCTGTTTTCAATCCTGATGAAGTTCAGGCAATTATTGATACTCTTAGACCAATTGGTTATTTTGTCCTTGTAATCCTTTTTATATTAATCATATTAGGATTTCTGATAAAGAGTGAAAAAATTTCTGTTACAAGCTCTTTTTTATTATTCTTACCTACATTTGGAAATTTCGTAATGTATATGTTTTTTCTTGCGGGAATTGGCATTCTTGAATTTATATGGTTGCCATTAGATACCCCCTTCTTTAATTTCTTAACATTAGGTACTATTGTTTTTATTCCAGTCTATCCTCTAAGTTTTTTATCATATGGTCCTATAGGAATTCCTCAATGGATTTTTATGATTACAGGTCTCTATATCTTTACTTCTGGTGTTATTATTTGGTTTTATGGAAAGCATCAGAATAAAGAAATAATTGATTTTTCTATATATAAGCATTCAAGACACCCTCAATATTGGGGATTTCTTATCTGGAGTTATGGTCTTTTTTTCCAGTATATGTCCTTAGAATTAGGAATAATGCCAATGGGTAGAATAGGATTAGAAGCAAGTTTACCATGGGTAATTTTTGCATTAGTAACTATTGGAGTGGCTTTTATTGAAGATATTAATATGTTAAAGAAATATCCAGAGAAATATAAAGAATATTGCAAAAAAACTCCATTTTTGATAAAACTACCCCCCAAGTTGATGATTGTGATTACATTGCCTATGCGAGTTATAATAAAGAAAAACTTCCCTGAAACGAAAAAAGAGGCACTTATCGTAGTGTTTGTTTATGGTGCGATTATAGTAATTCTTTCCTTACCTCTGGCCTTATTAATTTCTGCTTATCTTTAATGATAAAAATTGAGTAAGTATACTGAATTCAAAAACATAAGATCTTATAAAAACTTTCAATAATACTATGATATTAGATTTAAATACATATGTGAATGCTAATTTCAATAGTCAAAAA
The DNA here is from genome assembly GCA_048885765.1 of Candidatus Hermodarchaeota archaeon. Classification (GTDB taxonomy): domain Archaea; phylum Asgardarchaeota; class Lokiarchaeia; order Sigyniarchaeales; family SOKP01; genus Loki-b32. The sequence goes on along the minus strand of JBHLLI010000057.1, from coordinate 84 downwards.
TAGCAAAACTTTTCTTTTGCAAATTTTTATATTACAAGAGTTTTATAGATTTAATAAGATTTAATTTATAATTTTTGAGTATTT
>JBHLLI010000056.1:0-25425 GCA_048885765.1 Candidatus Hermodarchaeota archaeon | reverse complement strand
CGAATTAATTCTTGAAAGAAGTTCTAAAGTACCTTTAATCTATATTAGGCGTCCTAAAACAAGATTTAAAAGAATAATAAAAAGTATATTTGATTTCTTGGCAACTTATACATTTATACATAAATTCAGAAAAGACCAATATATCATAATTTTTAAAAAGGTAAAAAACTAATATGAAAACCCAAAATATTTTATTTATTACTAAATATGTAGCTGGGGGTCTACCAGGTGAGTTCACGTATCATGGTGAATGGACAGACACCTTTGAACTAATTCTTGCCTTAAAAAAAAGGAATCCACGATTGAATATTTTTCTATTAACTCCTAAAATTAAAAAAACGCACAGAAAGAGATTTTGGGAAGAGTTTGGAATAGTATTAAAAGAAAATAGGATCAAACACTATCTCACAGACTTTTATTTAGATCATAATATTCCATTCTCTTATTTTAGATTCAAAATGTTCCTTGCAGAGATGAAGATCATAAGAAAAGAAAAAATTGACGTTATTCAGTATGGTCAATTTAGTTACAATTTTATTTATGTTTTTAAAAGGAAATTTAATATAAAAATAATTAGCTATGGCTGTTATGATGGCAAAAAAGATTGGGAAGGGAAGAGAATGGATGAGGAATACAAAAAACAACTAACTGACAAATGGACTTGGAATGAATTAGTATTAGGGATTGTTTTGCTTGGAATGATTAAACTATTTAGAATCACATTATTTGATAAAAAACAAGATTGTATTGTAACAATGCATAAAAGTGGTTTCAAATTATTAAGTCAAAACGATTATCAACGTATATTTTTTATTCCAAAAGGTGCTGCAAATCCATATTCGTTTTTTAAAATAAGAGATAAATTCAGAAACATATTCTTCCTTGCCAATTTACAATATAGAAAAGGAATAAAAGATTTTTTAGACGTTGCTACGCGGTTTCCAGATATTAGTTTTTACATATTTGGAGTTCCTTTTAGTAGAGATATCATTAAAATGATTAAGCGATATGTTAGGGATTATCCTAATATAGAATTCAGAGGATCACTAGGATACCATGAGAAATGGAATATTCTGAGCGAGATGGACCTTTTATTGTACCCATCATACAAAGATACCTATCCTTCAGTAATTATGGAAGCAATGTCTTGTGGGATGCCCGTAATTACTACTTTATCAATTGATTCAAGAGTTTTAGATGGTTACAACGGTTTTTTATGTTCTGCAGGGGATTTAAATTGTATGATCGAGAAAATTGAACTTCTACAGAAAAATTTGGTAATTTATCAAAAAATGAGTAAAAATGCCTTTGAAACTTATAAAAAAAATACTTGGGCAAGGGCGGCAGAGAAATTTATTAGTCTTTATAATGTCATTTGATAATAAAAGCTAAATCACTTAGAACTTAATGAAGTGAGCTGTTCGCTTATTCAAAATTAATGTGCGTCACCAACAGAATAAGCTCCATAGTTCATGTAAGATTCCGAATGTTCAGTTTTAATTCCTGTTATAACTGCACGCTGCCATCTTAAGGCTCTAGAGTAAACATTATGGATAGTTACATCCATAAAACCAACCATTTCAAGCCAGCTCTTTATTGCTAATCTTGAAGGAAGATGCGTAATCGTTGGAATATTTCTATATTGCTTTGGCCAACATATTTCAACCACATTGTTTTTTTCCAACTTTCTGTTCCTTGTTGTAGAACTCTCTACGATGATTAATCCATCCAAATTACAAAGCTTATATAATCTTTTTAATAACCGAATTTGCTCCACGTTGTGATAAAGTACTCCTAAACAAAAAATTAAATCAAACTTACCAAGCTGTTGATATTCTTCTTCGTTAAGATAAAGAATGTTTCCTTCGATATATTTAGTGTTGCAAATTCTTAAGATCGCTGGTAACCATGTATGAATATATTCACTTTTTTCTGGTAAATCAATAAGAATTAGCTCACTAGGATTTAAAGAAGCTAAAAGAACAGAGTCCTTACCATGCTTAGGCCCAATTTCAAGAATTCTCTTGTTCGCTAATCCTTCTAAAAGATTATTATCTTTTAAATATTTAAATACTACTCGTTCTCCTTCAAGTTCAGCGATTCTTAAAGGATCATATACTCTGAAATATAAATTGTATAACTTTTTTAGCAATGTTTTAAAATTCAGCATAATTTCAACTTATTCCTTCTCTGAATTCTTTTAATATCATTGGATAGATAAAAATATGATTTCTACTTAAAATGGACACATAAATCACAGTCTTAAAATTTTTTCTTCTTAAAGATGGAGATAAATATGCACTAATTATATTCATAATTTTATTTACAGAACTAGTTTCTAGTCCATCTTTGATCTTATAACGAAATCAGAGATAGAAAAATGAAAAAAGAGATAAAATTTGACTAATACAAAGTAAAAGGTTCTGAATATTATTTTCATTTAATTAAAAAACGTAATCTTATAAAATTAACGCATATTTTTATGCACGATATATAAGAGTCATTGATTTATTAAAATCTTATATTAACTATCTTGATTTGCACAAAAGTGATAAGTTTAAACTGATGGATATTGGATGTGGGGATGGAGTTCTACTATATTTAATTTCACAAAAATTCAAGGAGTATAATTTAATTCTTTATGGCATCGATTCGTCAAAAGAGGCTCTTAATACTGCAAAACAAAAAGTTAAGAAAGCATAGTTTATTTTAGGAGATGTATACAATATTAAGCTTGAGAACAATGATTTTGATATAGTAATATCTACCGATGTAATAGAACACATCAAATATCCAGATAAAATGTAACAAGAAATTAAAAGGATATCAGCGAAAGGGGTCCTATTGTTATTGGTACTCCAATAAGGGTAACAGAAAAACCAATAGATATTAGGCACTATAAAGAATTCTTTCTAATTGAGCTGAAAACACTAGTCAAAAAGCATTTTAAATTGGTAAAACTGTTAGAATCCCATGATGTATTGTATTATCTACTATATAACAAAATAAACAGGATTTTTGGCAAGAATGTAAGATCATTTCGATTATTCATTAATATATTGACCATAATAGGATTAAACCCATTTTTGTTTACTAAAAAGAATAACTCTCAATTATTCTCGTATGTGTTCTATGTCTGTAAAAATTAATGAAAATAAATGTAAGAAGAACCATATAATGTAAGATAAATTGAAAGCCCAAATTATTCCTATAAGGCCAAAGTTACAGATCAAGATGAGGTTTAGTCCAATTCTGATAATATAAAAAATTGGATTTGTTATTATAAATGCTAGAGTATCTTTTTTACTTTGGATAACTCTTCCCAAAAAAGAAAGGGGAATAGCTAGAAATACTGATATGCTAAATATTTGTGATAGGAATATATGTTGAGCATAATTTTCCCCAAAAAGGAAAAAATTTACTATTGGAATTGTAAAATAAAAAAGTACAGCAAATGTGACAAGTATTACGCTAATTATTGACAATTTTCCTTTTTCATTCTTAAGAATATCAATTAAATTCAGTTGTTCTTTCGATAGTTTAGGTAGAAAGATTGTTGTAAAATTCTTTAATAAATCCTTTAATCTGATTGCTATAAGGGACACAATTACATATACAGCTAATTCATCGACACCAATTAGTAATCCTACTAATAATTTATCAATATTACTTGCCAGTAGGCCTAAAAAACTTATTTTTGTTAAGAAAAAACCATACCTGAATAAATCAGGATCCTCTTTTACACCATTAACTAGCTTTAAACTCCGGCGATATAAGAACACATTTGTTATTGATACAGAAATTAGATATGCACTTATTAATACAATGATATAATTAGAGAAAAAGATGATTGCAAATATAACAGAGAAAGAAACTATAATTTGCTGCAATATTGACCATCTTGCTGATAAATCGAATTTCTCTTTACCTTGAAGGAAAAAATCCCAAGAGTTGAAACTAAACATGAATGGAAAAAAGATCCCGCTGATAATGAATAAAAAACTGAGAAAAAGCTCTTCTAATATGCAGTAGATAATTCCAATGGTCATTAAAACTAGGGTTCCGATTAAGCTCCATTTAAATCTTATTTTAACAACTTTTCTATAACTCTTATCAAAATCTCTTGCCACAGATTGAACTATTGCCGTTTGAAACCCTGGTAATGCAAGGATACTTAACATTACTAGTAGAGCAAGGATTAATTGATAATAACCAAACATATATTGCGGTACTAGACGTGCAAATGCAATAGATACAAGAATCCCTAGTAATAGGATTATGATGTCTTTAAGATTTAAATACCCAATATTGGTTAAATAGGGACTGATTTTCATCTTAATTGTCACATTTAATCTACTTAATCTAGAATAGGATACTATTATCAATTTAATTTCTTATTTGGAGATTTGCTTTATCAATAATAAGAGGAATACTCATCTTTTCTTACTTTTTTTACAACAACACATTTTTTGATTTAACAATTATTAAAAAGAATTCCTCATTCTTTCTTTCTTTCTTATTTGTTCTGGTTGATTTCTTTATAACCATAGACAAACTGAACATAAATAATTGGCGAAATCATAATTATTTTCGAATTAATACCTTTAATAAACTGTATACTTATTAATTTGACTTACTTGACAAAAATAAATCGAATTAAGGATTAAATGAAGTTATTCCAATTTCTTTATCAATTTTGAGAACTTCTGCTATCAAACTGATCCCCCAAGTAAACATTAAAGTTCCATGAATATCAGGTTCATTTAAACCTCTTGTAACTTTTGCTTTATAATAGTAAATATTGGTTTTATTCGGAAAAAATGAGAAACCACCAATTTTTTCATGATAATGCTCTTTATAAAGACTCAATCTATCAAAGAAGAAATTTAATATTTCATCTTGTCTATATTTGAAGTTTAATTGTTTTGCGCAATTGTATAGGACATAAGTAACATTAAAATTATCACAGGCATGACGATCATTTGTTGCAACCAGAGCTAAATCAATTAATCTTTGGGGAGCCTCTATCTTTTGATTGATAACGTTAAATCCAGTCACTATCTTCATAGCTCCGTTAATTTTTTCTCGAAGTGTGGTTTTTCCGTTATACCAACTTCCATCATCCATCTGTAATTTATCAATCCAATCAATTGCATAAGAAATTAGTTTTGTAGAATTATATTCGAAATGATCTGGATAATATTTTTTCATATAGAATAAGAAAAAGACTAAATGACTAAAATGACTTCCTGCATGCCATGGTTTTTTCCAATTAAAGGAAGATAAATACAAATCAATCGAGTCAGTATTTTTAGGAAAATTGAGAAAAGGGAGGGGTGGAGGGCTATTTATAGAAAACAATAAAGAGAATGCTTGTCTACTTTCAGCTAGCTTCTCGTTCTTCCGATTAATGTTTTTTATGTCTAAGTTTTTCATACACGAAAGAAAGTTATAGAAAAGAGCTTTTTTATGGAGGAAATCATCGTAAATGTGCCCATCCTTCTTTTGAAAAGAAAACACAAATTTTTTAGTGTGTATTAGGTCTATTTGATCCAATGAATCAAACATTTTCAATAATCTAATTGCAAAAACAGTATTTCCTAAGCCCCAATAATGAGTTTGATCATAGAGATCTCCTGAGAGCGAATATTTGTAGAAACCATCTTCACATTTCATCATTCGGAGAAAACTAATTATCTTGGGTTTAAGGTCATATAACCAGTTTGTTTGGTCCCTAACCATTATCACCTATTTCTAATAGACCTTTCAAAAAATAATTGGCTTTTTTTCAATGAATAGTGAGTCCAAAATTTAATTTCTTTCTTAAAAGTTGGTTTTTTATTTATATCAACTCGGTTAAAAAAATCGATATATTCATCACCAATTCTTGTAATCGAAAGTGGTTTGATATTTTGAGAAAATTTAGTAAAATTGTCTACTAATTCTTCCAACTTTTGTATAACAACAGACTCATCATCAAATAGTAGACCAGAATTTGTAGCTGCCAGTATTTCAGGATGTCCTCCACTATTTACTGCGAGTATGACCAATCCAGCTGATATTGCTTCAATTAATGAATTAGAACATGGATCATCAATACTTGCAGTTAAATAAATATCGTATTCACTTAATCTTTTTGCTAATTCAGTAGTAGAAATGGGGTCAATTTGATTTATATTCTTGAACTTGAAAGGAGAGTTGCCGATAAAGATCATTTCATATTTTGAGAAATCTAGATTATCATCAAGAAAGCTATAGGTTTTAAATCCCTTTTTAATATTTTTTGACCAACTTATAGCTACAATCTCAATTTTATTTTTGTCAGGAGCTCTTTGGTTATATCTAAATATCGTAGGATCAGTAGCATTTAGTATAACTTGCTCCATTTTATTTTTTTTCAATCCACTTCTATAATTCTGTGCTTTTGACCAATTCGATTGAAAAATTGTCGCATCAGCGTATAGTTGATTGAAGCAATACAAAATATCGTCATATAACCTTGAGACTTTGTCTCCTCTTACAATTGATAAAGGCCCATTTATCCTATGAATTATAATTTTATTTAAACGTTTTAATTTTATTAATTCCTTAAATCTCCATTCTTCGTTAAATGGGTAACTGTTAAATAATATTATATCTGCTTTTTGGGGGTTACTTTCATAATTATTTTGTGAAATAAAGTATTTTTTTAAAAATTTAAGAAATTGGTTTGCACCTCCCCATGGTTCATGCTTAAAACCGTAGAAGATATGAATTTTCATCCTACTATATTCATTCCACATTTTTTCGATTATAGTACTCTTTTTTCTTACGTTTTTGGATTATCGAATTAAAATCCAACATTTAGAATTCTTTTCGAACTGATTAACCTAACTACATTGTTTGTAAATTAATAATTCTAGTTTTATTATGTTCTGAATTGAATGGTGCTTTTCAATGAAATCATGAGCATTTCGTCCCAATTTATTCTGTAATTTTTTGCTTTGCTGTAATCCTAAAATAGTTTCTCTGATATCTTTTGGAAAATAGGATTTAGTAAATAATCCAGTTTTTTTCTCGATTATAACTTCTTTTATACTTGGAATTTTAGTTACAATGCAAGCTAATCCACAGCTCATTGCTTCAAGTAATGATTTTGGCATCCCCTCATAGTAGGAAGGTAGAACAAAGATTTTATATCTATTAATAATATTAGGTAACTTGTAATTGGAAATTAACCCAAGAAAATTTATTTTAACATCAAAGAGTTTAGAAATTCTTAAAATATCTGATTTTAGAGACCCTTCACCAATGATATCTAATGTTAGACTTAAATTCGTGAGACTTTTAACTAAATTTACCAAATTTTTTTGTTTCTCTAGCCTTCCCACATATAATATTCTATTTTCATATTTTATTTTAGGTAACGGTTTAAAAATTTCTGTATTGACAGAATTAGGAATTATATTTAATTTGTTAATATTTATTCCATAATTTTTTGCTATATAATGGAAATCTTGTTTTGATGACACTATTGCTTGATCACAGGATTTATACATAATTTTCTCAATCATTCTAATAGTTTTTTGAATTAATGGATTCTTTCCTCCTTCTTTTACAAATAGAGACCAGGAGTAACCTGTACGAAGTATAAATTTCCCCTTGAAATATGAACTAAGAAAAGCAGTCCAAGCTCCATTCATTTGATTAGTTTTGAGAAAATGACATCTTGAAAGTATTCTTCTGTAAATCATTGGTATTATTAGAGAGTATAAGTTACTATTCATTTTCTTTGAATTCGGTATTATCCTAATGTTTGGTTCTAATTGATCTTTATATTTGAATTCATTCCTATCTCCATAAGTAAAAAAGTAGATTATATTAAAATATTTGGCGAGTCTGTTATAGATTTCGATTTCTCTTAGGAGAATTCCTTTCTCATCCCATTGAGCCAAAGATAGCCCTTTAGTAAAGAAGAATGCAAGATTTTTTGATTTTAGTTCCCTCATTAGTTCCACATAAAACGCGCTTGCAATTCTTGAAATTAATTGAATTCAAGTAAATTACTATCATGTTTTTCATTATTCGTAGAAAACGTAGATATATAGATTACTGTAAAGAAAATCAGAATTGGTAAAAATATCAAGATTAATCTATCCATAAAGGTACCTATTGCCCATCCTAGCCTGTCTCTATAGGGACTAATATAAAAAGCAAAAATAAACAAACAAACAGATGTAATATTTGTTGTGATTAATATTTTCCCAATAAGATTCTCTTTTTCATTTGCTTTTCCCATCAAGATTCTTAGAAAACCCAAAATAGTCGCCCCCCAAATCAGATAAAAGAATAGGGAGGTATATGAGTTATAGTAAGGAATGTTATAGCCTGGTATAATAAGACCTGATGTTTTAATCAATATACCAAATTCCATAATAAAAATACTCTTAATAATTAATAATAAATCCTCCCATCTTGGAGATAGAATTTCTCTCTCAAGAATCAATTCCTTTATAATCGTAGTGTACTCTGATTGAACTCCTAAGAAAACACTTGATATAAGAGGCCATACAGATACCACAGGGCAAGTTAGTACTAAATATTTCAAATGATTTCTAATTATCAACGACTTTTCTTTCATTCTGTAGACAAAAAGTGCATTCATTAGAAATAACAAATGGAAAATTATGAATAAACCTACTCCTTCACTCTTTATCCATGGAAGGAAAATTGAAACACAAAAACTTATCTTATGGTAGGCTATATACTTATCATAATTACCATTTGAAAATGATTTCAATGCTTTAATTGAAGTGATCACTGATACAGTGAAAAATAATGCCACTACTGGATCAGCATATGATCTTGCGGTCCAATTTAAAAGGACAGGAGAGGTAGCAACAAGCAAAGTGCCTATATAAGAATATTCCCTTTTTTTTATTGGAATTTCTTTATCCAGAGAATTTTTAATAAAGATTATGATTAAAAAATATGCTAAAACATAGAATAGCTGAATAAAAGTGTCATTATCAATAAAAGAATATACAGTTGAGTGGATTAATGGTAGCATTAGCGGATGTTCTATACGAGGTGTTATGTAATCATATGAATTGGTAAACGTAATAGTGAATCCCTTGTAATCAATCCATCCTATTGCATCATTTCCTGAAATTGGAATGAAAATACTTCTAGATATTAGAATCAAGAAAATCGCAGTTAAGATTAGTATGAAGAAAGTTCTCATTAAAATATGTTCTTTTCCAGAAAAAAAGTCATTGAAACTGATCTTTATGTTCTCAGAAAAGCTTTTCAGCTTTTCATTGAACTTGAAATTTCTTTTTCGAATTCTATTAAGTTGAATAATAAATATTGTAAGATTACTTCCAACAAAATAATTCTTAGGATTCACAAAAAACTCGGTCAAGAAAGAGAGAATAAATAGTACAATAGTGTAAATTGCTATACCAAGCATAATTTTATTGACAAAAAAGAAAATCTTCTCCTCACTATTAATTTTTGCCAACTTCTTGATCAATAAATTCCCACATTCTATCCACACATTGATAAGCAAAATGAAGATTATAAAGCCAAAAAATAATTCTAATGCGGTAGCATTCATCTAAATTTCACCAAATACGAGAAAGAATAATTTACGAACGCAGCGAATTCTTCATAATCGTAAATAAGAATATACTCAATTTTTTCTTGACATATATCCTCAATCCCAATATTGCTAAATACGCTAAGAGCTGCAAAATCAGCATCAGGATAATTAGAACACTTACTCCAGTCTGTGAAATATATCATTCTTCTTGGGAAAGTATGACGTGTATTGACAGATATGGTTAGCCAATTATTAGAAACTAAAATTGTTGTGTTAGGAGGTGTATTTTCAGCTATAAAATTATTAAATTGATCATCCCTTACAAATTCAGGTGGATATGCTCGATTTTCTCTTTTATCTATATTAAAACCTCTAAATAATTCATAGGTTATTAGACCTAGCGCGTTCATGCTTACTAAATTTAAGAATATAAAGATAATACAAATATTCCTTATTAATCTATTCAAGATAATCTATATCCATTTTCTTCATATATTGCACCAGACTTTGAGCATAACCTTGGTCTTTTTATTCTTTTTGTTTATATCGCTGTTGATGGCATTTTTCACTTCAGCTTATATGAAATTAAAGAAATTTCCGAGAACTATAAAGCAATTCTAGCTTGAGAAATTAAAATATCAATTTTCAACTTAAAAAAGAGTTACTTAAAATAGAATAATATCAAATTTAGGTATATAGCAAAATTTCAAGAAAGTATGAAAATAATGAATCTTATCGCGATATAATTCATTGATAAGCATTAATTGACTACAAAATCTATTTAACTAGTGTTTAATGGATTTATGATAAGATTAAGAGTGAATTTTCCAGTGAATTAATACAACATTGCCAATTAATTCTATATTGGGAATAAAATGGATAATATTGAAATATCAGTAATTTTGCCAGTAAGAGATGAGTCAAAAACTCTTTTATCCGCTGTAAAGTCACTCTTAAATCAAGATATTGATGAAATCTATGAAATAATAATTATTGATGGAAGTAGTACTAATTTAGTTAAAAGTGAAATTAATGTACTATTAGAGAATTATCCTAATAGAATTAAATATTTTAAAAATGAGAAGAAAAAATTTGCTTCTGGAATGAATTTTGGTACTGAACTAGCTCAAGGCAAGTATATTGTTGAGTTTAATGCACATATAGAAGCTCCTGTTTCTTGGCTTCGGACAATATATGAATCACTGATATCTAATCCTTCAATAGTAAAAGTTGGAACAGTACATGAAACATTGAATAAAAAAAACCACGTAGCAAAAAGTATTGATATAATAACTAATTCTTTTATTGGGGGATCTTGGATCTCTACTTTTGCTCGAAAAGAAACTGAATTTGTACACTCTGTAGCATGGGGTATTGTTGCCAAAAAAGATGTTCAAAAAGTAAGGGGTTATGATGAAGTTTATGATCGGGGAAGCGATTTGGATTTAAATAAAAAATTAGGAAATATTGGGAAAATCCTGAAACTTGGAAAACCTACTATAAAACATCGAAAACCTGAAAAATTGATTACCTGGTTCAAAAAAATGATATATTATGGAAAAGCTCGAGTAGTTCTTATTAAACGAAATTATCGTCCTAAAATTGATTTGATCCCAACTTTTCCCATCATTTCTGCTATACCATTTTTCCTTATTTGTTATCTTTCAAACAATTTACCACTTTTCTTACTAATATCTTCTCTTTATTTTTTAATTTTCATCATAACCTCGATTTATCTTGCTTTTACCAATAGATTTTTTCGTTTCGATTTGCTGATTATCGTAGCTTTAATTATGCATTTAGGTTATACGATAGGAGTAATTAGTGCAATTTTTGAAAAATCATAATTGGAAACTATCAATGGTTTTATCATATTTTGGCTGAAATTGTGCTTTGCTAGGAAATTGAAATTTATGGCGATGAAAGATATACTAAATCTAGATTCCATTATTAGAAATTACCTCATTGGCTTGAACTCCATGCTCTCCAATAAATCAAATATTGGAATTGATCCAAATGTCTCAAAAGATAAAAATCCTCAAATTTTAGCGAATATTATTGAAATTTCATGTCTTGATTCAAATCTGATTAAACAAAGTTTATTCATTGAACTAATAAATAATCTAATCAGTCTTCAGCAAAATAGTGGTTCATGGATAGAAATACACAGAAATTATTATCAGCCTTCAGCTTTAATTACTTCAATTTGTGTTATTTCATTAGAAAAAGCTCTTCACCTTATTAATAGTAATCTTATAGAAATCCAAAATTATCAAGCTATCAGATCCGAAATCGATGAATCCATTAGAAAGGGTCAAATGTATGTTAAAAAACAGTTTAGAGGCCATTCTATTAAAAAATCTGAATTAATTCGTTTAAAAATCTTAAATGTAAACGCAATTGCGTCAAATGCTCTTCCAGAAGTAGCCCCTTCATTATTAAAGGGGATTTCACTTTATCAGAAGAAAAATGGAGCTATCCCGTACAGTGATCCGATTCGAAAGCATCCATTTGATTATCCTCTGAATTTTTTCTCAATTTTTTATCATTGTTTAACTCTATATTACATTAGCCAATTGATCAAAAAACCACATTTTTCATCTGAAGAATGGATGATTCATTCCTATAAATTAGGTCTTAATAGGTTAAGATCTGTAATTAAAAAATCAGGTGATATTAAGTGGATTGAAAGTAGATTTCCCCATGCTGATTATCAAAATAATACTTATGCATTTATTTTAAGATTGTTATTTCTAGAATTATCGCAAATCCAAAAAAATAATTTATATAAGAGATTAGTTAAAAACATAAGCAATGTTGGTCTGTCTTACACATATGAAATTGGGAAAAAACACACATTAATTTTCAGGCTTTTTTTCTCAATTCGTTATCTTTTTGGGGATCGTTTAAAAATTAAAGATCGAGTCAAGAGAGTGTTACATTCTTGTTATCAGGAATATGCTAGAACTTTTCCCACCCAAAAGATCCATCCATCCATTTTATATCGTTTAACAAAAAACAGTTTTTCTCAACCACCACCGTATAATTTGCCAAATTACGTTGTAACATTGGAAATATTGAAGCTACTACTTGAATTAAGGGAAGAAATTGGAATCCGAGTCTAGGTTTAAAAGATAATTTCATTTAGTAAACATTTTGTTTCTAAAATATTATTTTGAATGATTAGAAGTACCCAATCCGAGTTTACATCCTTATAATTATGAGATTATACCTGTTAAAAGGAGAGGAATTTTGATACAAATTTTAGTCTATACTAGAGAATTTCCAACTTATAAGAACCAAGGAAAAGGGATCTTTGTTTTTAGAAAATGGTTAGAATGTTCTAGAATTTATCCTAATATTAAAATAGCTATATTTCCAATTCATGAGAGAAGTGAATGCTCAAATCACAGTTTTCCTTTTAGAAAAGTTCGATGCATCCATTATACCAGGATGTTAAAAGCTAATTATCTTTCAATTATACTTTCTTCTATAATTGCTTATTTAATCATTATTCTTCGTTCATTTGTATTTCTATTGCAGTCAAAATTTGATTTTATTGTTGTAGAATGGGCAAATCCCGTAGAAATAGGAATTGCTTTGTGTGTCGCTAGAATAAAAAAGAAAAAAATAATTGTGCTCCCCAAAGGAACAGATATAAGAATTCTACCATTTAAATTCAGTCCTTATTTGAAGTTAATGACATATCTCTTGAAAAAAGTTGATGGTATTCAAGTTAACTCTCAAAATATGCAATCAATCCTTCTTAAATATTATAATTCAGATAAAAAGGTTATAAATGTAAATTACGAGGGATTTTTTCCAGGATTACATTCGATTTCAGATAAATGTAATAAGTATAAAACATTACTAACAAGTTTAATAAAATCTAATAAGAACATATTTGCGATGATTGGCAGGTTTGATAGAAGTAAAATGCAGTTAGAGCTGGTTAAAGGGGTAGCTGAATTAAAAAGAGAAGATGTTGTTTTATTCTTAATTGGTAGTGGACCAGAAGAGAGAATAAAACATATTACAAAGATTATTAGTGACCTCGAACTTTCTAAGCAAGTCTTTATTACTGGAAGAATATCTGATTCCTGTCTGAAAGTGTTTCTACAAATTATACCTTGTTTTTTTCATATTTCTCGCTCTGAGAGTTTTCCTGTGGCAATTCTTGAGGAAATGAGCTTTGGAAGAGTAGTTATTGCTTCACCAGTCGGTGGGATCCCTGAAATGTTTTCTTCTGGGGCTGGAATTCTATTAAATGAAAATAATGAAAAAAGTATAGTCGAAGCGTTACAAAACTTATTAAATGGTAAATATGATCTCCAAAGGATCTCAAAATTGGCAAAAGAAAAAGCATGGAAAGATTTTCATGTAGAAAAACAAGTTAGAAGAACAGTAGAATACCTAAGCAGGTTATAATTTTCGACATTTAAAATTCAAATACTTTCCTTAAAAATATCCAGTTTTTCTTTTCTTGAATAATAAAACAATAAAATAATATTCTTATTCTCTCTTTCTTTCTTTTTAAAATTTCCAAAAGTGGCTCGCTATCCAACCAATATCCCAAAAAAATTCTCTAGTAAAATGTGCAAAAGGGAATATTATAATAGCACGCCAATTAGTAATTTTTCGCATCTTTATGGCATATGGAAGATCTGCTAAGTAATATAGTATAATTATGATCAAAATAGGTGAAGGAGAGAGGAAAAGTAAAAAAAAACTAGAATTGAAAGTCAAAATAGAAATGAATATCAATAGCAAACTCAAACATATTCCTAATATTGGAAAAGGGTATGGTAATATTGATTTTCTATTGCTTTTAAAAGTATAAGAGGTGTTTAATCCATAATTAAAGGCATGTTTAGAAAAAGAGATGAAATTCTTCCTGTGAGGATGAGCTACAATTGCTTTATCATTATAAATTATCTTATACCCTCCCTCAATTAATCTAAGATTAATATCTAAATCTACGCCACGGCGTTTTGTAGGATCTGGCATATATTGATCAATAATTACTTTTCTATATGCAGAGTTTAATCCCATGCAGGATCTCAATTCTTCACCATATTTGAGTTCTTTCTTTTCTGGACTAAAAAATCTTCTTAGATATGAGTAAATAGTATTTTTCTGGAATTTCATATGCTCAAAAAAAGGAATTTTTGCATTTTCAGTATAAAATTGCCATATATTGGAGGAATCAGCTGCAATAATTCTTCCACCCATTGCTGAAGCCTCAGGGAAGTTATTAAACCCATCAACCATTTCCTCTATCCATTTATTATGAGGTGAACAATCATTATCAGTAAATAGAACGAGAGAGCCTTTAGCCTTTAATAATCCCGCATTTCTGCTATAACCTAGCCCCATATTTTTTTTATTTCTAATTAATTTTATTTTTAAATATGGAAATTGCATTTCATTAATAGTAATGGGAAATTTTGATCCATCATCTACAATGATTATCTCAAATAATTCCTTGGGGTATGATTGTTTATACAACATAGCTAATGGCTTTGAAATAATGTCTCTATTATCAAAACTACATATAATTACTGAAACATAAGGAAGTCCTTTCTTACTTGGTTTTAGTGAATTTGCCATTAACCTCACTCATTTATTTTTGCATCTTGTTTAATCATTGATGTTATTCACCAAGGAGAAAAAATTTCACTATTACTCATGCATAACCAAATTATTCCTAAGAATTTTTTCTGAATATTTCCATAATATTCTCACTATAGTAAAAAGTAGAAGGAGCACCAAATAATAAATGAACTAATGTTTTAAGACCATGTTCAATCAAAGCTGCAATAATAATTGGAGCTGGTGAAACAGTCGTAAGAGATACGAATAACAGTGCGACTGCGAACTCATATGATCCAATATTTCCTGGAGAAATGGGGAAAATGAAAGTCAGATAGCCAAATAGAGCACTAATTACAGCTATAGGGAGTAAAAATACGTCAGACACCTTTAAAATGTCTAAAAGGATGAAATATAAGCATATGGAATCTATCAACCAAATAATCAATGTAACAAATAGAGACAAACAAAGAATTGAAGGATTTTTTATAAATGTATTAATTGACCTTTTATAATTCGTCTGTACTAAGATTAGAAAATCTCCTCCTCTTCCCAATGAAGAAAATAAAGGAAAAAGAAGATCACCCCAGATAGTAACTATTATTAGTATAAAAACAGCTAAAATCTCCAAAAAGAACACAATTTCCAAAAAAAACATAGAAACTTCTGGTAATTCTATATTTTGAGCCATAAAAATATAAGAGACTACTAAAAATACAATGAAAGAAATACAATATAGATCCAAAATTTTTTCAAGAATGAGGGCAAATCCAGTTGAAGTATAAGATACAGTATATTTCTTTTTAGGATGTATGATTTTAACTCCATCTCCAATTCTCGCAGGAAGAAATATTGAAAGAAAGTAAGCAGAAAAAGTGACACCAATTGAAGTTCGCATTTTAATCCCTCCATTAAGGCTATTTACAAGCATCCAATACCTTACAGATCTTAGTAAAAGTGAACATAAATAAATTATAGAGACAAATATCATAATTTCTAAAGAGAGAGAGAGAATATTATCCAAGATAATCTGTAAATCAACAAGAAAACTTATAATAATAATCATAATAATTCCAATCAATGTCGAGACGATAAGACGTTTGATCAAATCATGCATAAGATTCGGATCACCTTATATTATAACATAAGTTCGATTTTATTTCAACTCATTAAGTGTATAAATTATACCCCATTTTTTATTATACCTTTACTAGTTTCTACTAAAAGATTAATGAGAGAGAGTATTATCCTCATATATAATGAGTTTATCTAATACTTCTAATTTTGTATAGGAAATTAAAAATAACTAGCAATCTGCAATAATTTGTGTAACTTTTAACTTCATCTAGCAATATCTAAATCATACTATTGAAAATCTAAATGAATGGTTTGAATTGGCAAAAGCAGAGAAGATCTAAATAACAAGTGCTGCGGGGTTTTATAGGTTCTCATCATTACTCATTGATATATTTTTGCTTGATTTAAAACTTTCTTGGTCTTTCTATTGAATCCTGTTCTGTACTTTCTTTAACTATTTTTATCAACCTATTTCCTCACAGAGAAAATCACATCATTAATTTCAAAGGAAATTTATTTCCCTTGAGTAATGGGGATAGAGGAGAATTGTTTTAATTATTATTTACAAAATTTTTAAATGCTAATCTTAAAATGAATTAGATATGTGGAGAGTTATAATATCAAATAGATATTGGAGTGCAATTGAATAGAATGAATTCAAGAAAACCAATACTTGTTAGTGGGTCTCATCGCTCAGGAACTACTTGGGTTGGGAAAATACTGGCAACATCCCCTTTAGTAGGTTATATCCATGAACCATTTAATATTGATTGTAGAATGGGAATTTGTAACGCATTGTTTCCATTCTGGTTTACATACATCACTGAGGAAAACCAAAATTTGTACTACAACGATCTTAAAGAGACTTTTGCTTTTCAATATAAACTTATTAACGGGGTCAAATCAATTAGATCTCTCAAAGATTTGGGATTTATGTTAAAGACATATAGTAAATTCTTCTTATATCGAAGAAAGAAATTAAGACCTTTGATTAAAGATCCAATAGCATTATTCTCTGCAGAGTGGCTTGTAAAAACCTTTGATATGGATGTTGTAATCCTAATTAGACATCCTGCCGCTTTTGCAAGTAGTTTAAAAAGACTTAACTGGAATTTCCCTTTTAAACATTTTTTGAAACAGATAAGATTGATAGAAGATCATCTATTGGATTTTAAGCCAGAAATAATACGGTATGCTGAGAGTGAACCTACTATCATCGACCAAGCTATATTGTTGTGGAGAATTATCCACTATCAAATCAAGAATTATCAAGAAAAACATAAAGATTGGCTTTTTATTCGTCATGAGGATCTTTCAAATGATCCAATAAGGGAATTTCGTTCTGTATTCAAACATTGTGACTTAGAATATACTGATAAGATTCAAGATGTTATCAAAGAATATAGCAGTCATTCCAATCCTAAAGAGGTACCAACCAATCAGGCCATGAGTGTAAAAAGAAATAGTCGTTCAAGCATTTTAAATTGGAAAAAGCGTCTTACTGAACCAGAAATCGAACATATTAAAGAAAAAACAAGAAACATTGCTGATTTTTTTTATAGTGAAACTGATTGGTGAAGTTTTAAACCTACAAGGTTTTATTAAAAGTTCTTTAATAACCCAAATAGTCTTTTAGCATTTTTAAATCATCTAATGAATGAACATTAAACCATTCTCCTGCAACTGGATATCCTAGGACTTTATTCTGTTCTATTAGTCTGGAAAGTAATTCTTGTTCGATTCTCCATTCTAAAGGCCCTGGAGGGATATACTCAAATATTTGAGGTGAAATGATTCCAATCATAGTCTTAATCAAATGACTTTTCGGTTCTTTCGGTTTTTCTTCATGAGAAATGATCCGAAAACCATCTAGTTCCACAACCCCTTTATATTTGCTATCAAAAGAAGTTCTACTGTAGATTGCAAATGTAGCGAGAGTATCTTGTTGAAGATGAAAATTATAAAGGTCTTGGAGATTAAAATCAAAATACGTATCGCAGGGTACAATTAGAAAGTCATTTTTGATAAAATTTCGAGCCAATTCCAATGTTTTCGCAGTTCCTAAGGATTTTGATTCCTCAATGAATTCAATATTCTCTAGTAAAGATCTATTTGGAGCGATAACAGAATAAATTGCTTTAATTAAGCTAGATTGGGCTATTACAATTATTTTTTGAAAACCTGCTGCAATAATCTTGTCAATTACATACTCAATAAGAGTTTTGTCGTTGATTGGCAATAGTGGTCGATAATCTGCACTTTCTAGTGTGCGTAATGAATCGGGTTCTCCTCCTGCAAGAACAACCGCGACTTTTTGCTGCTTTAGAAATTGCTTTACAAATTTTTCAATTGCTTCACTACGAGATCGAATTAGAACTCCATCGATTTCTGCATCAATCTGTTTCACAAGGTTAGGATCTATCGTGATAGTAATTCTAGTTTTTTTTGTCATAAAAAGGCCAAGGAAAGGAGCAAATTGCTAAGTTTTTAATTTAAAGAAGAAGTATAAAAAGATAAGGTACCAATTAATTTTTTCTTCCCATACTTAATAGCTCGATGTGATTCATGTAAATCGTCGGTTCATAAACACGACGTCCATCAACAACAATAGGCGTTTTCATATGGCTCTTGAAGGTTTCGGGGCTAATAGAGGCAATTTCATCCCATTCTGTGACTACAATCGCAGCATCAGCACCTTTTAAAGCTTCTTGGATTGTATCAGCATAGAGAATAGACTCACCCAGAACTTTCTGAGCTTCCGTTTCTGCAACGGGGTCGTAACCAACGACAATTGCACCTTGCTTGATTAAATGATTTGCTATTCGGATCGAAGGTGCATAGCGCATATCATCTGTTCCTGGTTTGAATGATAACCCTAAGAGAGTTATGCGTTTATTAGTCAAATCAGGTATCTTTTCTTGAAGTATCTCGACTGTATGAATTGCTTGGTCATCGTTAATATCCAAAACCGCTCGAAACAAACGTGGATTATATCCTTTGGATTTTGCGAACGCTGTAATAGCATTTACATCCTTTGGGAAACAGGATCCACCAAAACCGACTCCTGGACCTAAGAATTGCTCATTTATTCGATAATCAAGCCCAACTCCCTTTATGACTTTGACAATGTCTACACCTGGAACAAGTTCAGCAATTCTTGCCATTTCATTCGCGTAAGAAATTTTGGTTGAGAGGAGACAATTGTTTCCATATTTAACTAGTTCTGCGCTTTCTAAGTTCATTCGAAGGATTGAACATTCTTTAAGATGATCACCATAAAATTCTTCATAAAGCTCTTGCAGAATGTCTCCTGAGCGAGTGTCTAATTCACCAATAATAATTCTATCTGGTTCTAAAGTATCTTGAATTGAGCGTCCTTCAGCCAAAAATTCAGGCTGCATACATAAACCAAAATCTTCACCTATTTTTTTCCCTGATGTTTCTTCCACTAATTTTCCAACTAAATTTCTAGTTGTTCCAGGAACGACAGTTGAGCGAGTTACAATGAGATGGTAATCTTCTTTGTTTCTTAGAGCTTGACCTAGTTGTCTAGCAGTTTTTTCTATAAACTGTAAATCAATGCTATTATCGGCTCTCATTGGAGTACCAACTGCAATCATACTAATATCTGACTCTTGAACAGCTTGATCTCGTCCCATAAGGCATTTAAAGTTGCCTGTATTTACTGCATCTTCGAGTAATTCTTGAAGTCCATTTTCAAAGAATGGTGATATCCCTTGATTGATTTTTTCAAATTTCTCTTGATTAAATGTTGAATTAATAGCTTTAATGTTTTTAACAGCAAAACAACAACCACTAACTAATCCAATAAATCCTGTACCATGAATTGCAACAGTATATTTTCCCATACAGTCTACACCTGCTTTCAGATAAACAATAGCGGTTATCGCATTTTTTTGGACTATTGTTTTTATCTTATACTTATCATACTCCATCTTATCAAATCATACAATCTCCCATTAAAAAGAAAAAAAAAATTACTCTTCATCATAGAGCGCATGTCTAAGTAAATTTCCCCTTTGAAATACCTCTTTGCATTTTTTTAACTCAATAGAATAATTTTTACCAGGCCATTAAATATAATCTGTAAGAATTTCATGAAATAACTATTCTGGGACATTTTGATAGATTTAAAAGGATATGAAAAATTCAAAATGCCAATTAGCAATAATTTTTTAATACGAATAAAATTACCGTTAAGAGCATGAATGTTTCATGGCGTTAATATTTTCCTTCCTTGAGCTAATATTATTATTTAGGGATGTTACAATTAAATTAATTGAGACGATGTATAATGACAATTAAACAGAAAGCCCAACGTATGCTTCCATTTGTTATCCTTACACTAAATATTTTATCTTATAATGGTACTTCTATTCTGTCTAGTTTCAGCAGTAATAGTTCAGATCCCCCTACTATTGGGGATTGGATCATTAATGACTATGAATTACGGCAAAATGAAGTACTTAATCTTAATGGCTCAATTATTATTGAAGAAAATGGTTACCTAAATCTTTCTTCTATTGATCTCACGTTCCAAATGAAAGCTCAAGGTGTAGTTAATGGTTCATTTAATATCACGGTTTTAGATGGAGGTACTTTAACTGTAGAATCTGGTTCCAAAGTCTCAACTGATGATCCCAAATTTCTGACTTGGATTAATGTATCTGAAAATGGAAATATCCTTCTTTCAGATTCTACCTTTGAAAACTTGGGTTATGATTTAGATCATCCAGCTATCCAAATTAATAATGCTTATGCAAATATTTCAAATTGCTTGATTTCTAGTAGTTATAACTTATATTCTACAATCAGAATGTTTAGTACCTCTGGTATACAGTTGTTAGGTAATACAATTTTCTCCAATAAAGGATCTGGGATACATTCTCAAAGTTGTCAAAATTTGGTTATTTTGGACAATGATCTCCAAACAAAGGATTATGGAATTTTTATTGACAATTTTCAGGATGGCCGCTTAAGGATTGCAAACAATAGAATAAAAAGCGAATCAGATAATGGTCTCTCTATATCTAGTAGTTTCAATGGTCTTAGTTCTGATATTCCAATAATTGAAGAAAACTCAATTGAAGGTGCCAAGAACAAAGGAATTTATGTAGAAACTTTTCCTAAAGTCAATATCCTTTCAAATTATGTTTCAAATATAAAAGGATCAGACAACAATTATGGAAGCATTCATATATTTGATTCTGAACATGCATTCGTATTGGATAACTTTATTTCTAATTCTGGTGATGATGGTTTAGTTATAGAACAAGCTAAAGATATATTAATCAGCTTTAACACAATTATTTGGTCAAATCTATCTCGAAACACCGCAACGGGCATTAATTTGACAACATGTGACGATCTAGTAGTATCATCAAATCAAATATCTTCAATTGGAGGAGACGGGATATATTATTCAGGATCTTCGGGAGAAAATATTAGTATTAGTTCTAATATTCTTTCTGGTGTACAGAATAGAGGAATTTATATTAATGGGTTTCTCAAAAGTGATATTAAATACAATCAATTAAGCAATTTACAGAATATCGGGATTTCTATTCAAAATTCTTCTGAACTCAATGTTATAGGTAATTCGATAGATTCTTTCCAAACGATTGCTGTGTCTTTGGATGAGTGTATCGATTTTAATATAACTAGAAATTATATCCGAGGAAGTCGTGATTTAGGGTTATTAGTAAATAATAGCAGTTTTGCATTTATTCAGGAAAATGAATTTTTTGAAAATTTAAATGCCGTGCATCTAAATAGTACATTTTTGAGTACGATTATAGGAAATTATTTTAGAAATAACTTTCTTTATGGGTTTTTTATTGATAACTCCTCACAAAATAATTCCATTATCAGGAATATTTTATATCATAATAATTACGGTATCTATTGTGAGGGGCATAATAATACATTTACCAATCATACTATCCAATCTAACAATCATGGGGCTTTATTTACGATTAATTCTGCAAATAACACTCTTTATCACAATGATTTTATAGATAATATTAATCAGGCTCGTGATTTTGGAAGTTTTAACGTATGGTTCTATAATACCTCGCCTCTTATTAATTCTTATGGGAATTATTGGTCCAACTATGATGGTAAAGATCAACAAGAACCTTTCGGTTTAGGAGATATTCCTTATAATATTATAGCATCTTCAGCAGATTTATATCCAATAATGAAGATCATCAACAATTACCCTCCCCCTTCTATTAGCCATTTGAAAGATTTTATCATTTTTGATGATACAACTGGAAACACGATTCTATGGTCTGGTTCAACATCAATTAAACCTTTAAAATATAATATCTTTGTAAATGGAATGCTAGTTTTAACAAAAAATTGGGATGGTTCAAAAATTCGTTATATTGTTGATGATTTACCTGTAGGCACTTTTTATGTAACTTGCACAATCTATGATTTTCTAGAACAAACAGACACAGATATTGTGAAAGTAACTGTAGTAATAAGCCCCACTAGTCCCTTTACTACATCTGTTGATGAACCCACACCTTTCTTAACTCGGATATTTAGTGAGTTAATGTTCATTTTATTTTCTCTTATTATTGCTTTAATAATAACTGGGATTATTGCTAAAAAGTAGACATAATGAATCTTATTTTTCTTTACCAAGCTATTCATTAAACAGCTAATTCGACAAAAATGTAATTATATTTAGAGATATCTTTAATTCTATGACAAAAACTAGAAAATCAAATGATTAAGATATTGATGATTAATTACGAATATCCTCCGTTGGGAGGAGGCGGGAGTAATGCTACAAAGTATATTCTTGAACAGTTCTCAAAAGGATTCGATGTTGAAATCGATTTAGTTACTACATCTTCCAAGAATTATTATTACACTCAGTCAATCAGTTCAAAAGTAAAAATTTATTTTTTACCAATAAAAAAAAAGCACCTGCATTATTGGAAAGAACGGGAAATATTTGAATTTCTTATAAAAGCAATATTATTTACAAGGAAACTGTTTCGTAAGAAAAAGTATAATCTAACTCATGCAATATTTGGATTTCCAAGTGGATTTATCCCATTTCTTTATCGAAATCTTCCTTATATTATCTCATTAAGAGGATCTGATGTTCCTGGTTTTAATGTGAGATTCAATCTTCAATATATCTTTCTAAAACCTTTATTTTATTTAATTTGGAAAAATGCTGTATTTACAACTGTAAATAGTCGGGAACTTAAAGAACTTGCTGGGAGGACTCTGAAAAATAAAACATTTGAGATTATCCCAAATGGAATAGATATGAACGAATTTCAAGGAAAAACACAATACCGGGAAGATCCGAACTCTGTGATTAAAGTTTTAACTGTCTCCAGATTAATCAAAAGAAAAAGAATTGAAGACTTACTTCATTCAGTCAAAATCCTAAAGAAATTCAAAATGGACATTGATCTTACAATTATTGGTGAGGGTAATAACGAAATGTCGTTAAAGAATCTAGCTAAAAAATTAAATATTGCAAAAAATACTCATTTTAAGGGTTACATTCCTCATTCGGATCTTCCTAATTATTATAAAGAAGCTGATGTTTTTGTCTTGCCTTCCCTTAATGAGGGTATGTCAAACACAGCACTAGAAGCGTTAGCCTCTGGTCTCCCCTTAATTCTTACAAATGTGGGCGGTAGTTCAGAATTGATCACAGATAACGGATTTATTGTTAATGTAAGAAAGCCAAAGCAGATTGCAGACGAAATCAGAAAACTTTACAATAATCCAGACTTGAATAGGAAAATGGGAGTAAATTCAAGACTTCATGCAAGGCACTTTGATTGGAAAAATGTTGCTACAAAATATTTTAAGCTCTATAAAGCAATAATGAATAGGTAATTCTATTTACTATTCCATATATCGCTACAAAAGCTTTTTAAAAAGGGTTTGGAAATCAGTATTCTTTTCGAATTTTATATGTTTCACGAGGATTAATTGTTGTTCTTACATACAATTCAGCAATTACTCCTGTTAATAGAATCTGTAATGAGGCAATACAGAGCATTACTGCTATAAAAAAGGCAGGCCTATCACTTAAAGAGCCTCTGAGAAAAAGTCGCTCATAAACCATAAATATTGTCGAAATCATCCCTACAATGAACATCGGGATTCCTATTGCACCAAATAAGAGAAAAGGTCTTCCCCGATAGTTATAGAAAATGTTCAAAGAGATTAAATCGATAAATCCTCTGAATAACCTCCCACTTCCATATTTTGTTTTCCCTTTCAATCTAGGATGGTGTTCTATAGGGATTTCGGTGATTCGATAACCCTGATACGAAAGAATAGCAGGGATATATCGATGTCCTTCACCAGTGAGTTTGAGACCTTTTGCTGCGTCAGAAATATAAGCTCTAAATGTGCACCCTGAATCATGAATATTGATTCTATTCAATCGTCGATTCAGATAGTTTGAAATCTTTGATGGAATTCTCTTAAAAACCGAATCTTTTCTTTTTTTCCTCCAACCACAAACAATATCATATCCCTCTTCTAATTTTTGTAAGAATTTTGGAATATCTTTAGGATCGTTTTGGAGATCACCATCAAGTGAGATAATAATCTCTCCCTGCGCTTTTGAAAAACCTGCAAGCAATGCAGCAGTTTGACCAAAATTTTTCCTTAATTCTATAATTCTTAATTCATTCATATTCTTATCAATTTTTTCGTTTCTGAGGACAGACAATGAGGAATCAGCTGATCCATCATCAACAATTATAATTTCGAATTCATCTTCAGATTTTCTCATTACATCATATAATGAATTTAGAAGTCTGGAAATGTTCTCTTCTTCATTATAGATAGGAATAACTATGGAGATCAAAGGAATAAACTCAATTCTTATATATTTTATATGTTCTATTGCCAATATAGTTT
This sequence comes from Candidatus Hermodarchaeota archaeon, assembly GCA_048885765.1. Lineage (GTDB taxonomy): Archaea > Asgardarchaeota > Lokiarchaeia > Sigyniarchaeales > SOKP01 > Loki-b32. Next base: position 236 of record JBHLLI010000056.1, on the reverse strand, counting down.
AAATCGTTTATAATTCATCCTGAAACCAAGTTTTCTGACGCTAAGGCTTCTAAAACTCTTAATAGAATTTCATTTAATATTTTTTAAATTAGTAGTATTTTCGAGAAATATGACAAAAAATGTAAAATTAGATTAACTTGAAATGAAGCATTGATTAAATCTTTCTATAGAAATTAGATATACTTGTATGGTTTTTTTTGCAATTTCTTGAGGGGAAATATTCATCTCAAGCCATT
>JBHLLI010000055.1:0-25632 GCA_048885765.1 Candidatus Hermodarchaeota archaeon | reverse complement strand
ATTTTTGATTTAGTTGAATTGGCTAAGAAAAGATCTTCGGTAAGAGAAAGGTTTAATGAAATCGCAAAAAATAATCAAAATCCTAATTCTAATCCCAATTGTGATGATGATAAATTTTTAGCAGATTTATTAAAAGTTTTGAAAATAAAAACATACGTAGTAGGCGTTGGTGGAGCAGGAAATAATACTGTATCTCGATTAGAAGATATGGGTATCAATCATACTGAGACTATAAATATTAATACTGATGCACATGACTTATATTATTCAAGCTCTACACAGAAAATTCTAATAGGAAAAGAGCGGTGTAATGGACTTGGTTCTGGAAATGATCCCACAATTGGAGCTAAAGCAGCGGAAGAAGATCGTGAACGGTTAAGTCAAACATTAAACGCAGATATTATCTTTTTAACATGTGGTTTAGGTGGTGGAACAGGTACAGGTGCAGCTCCTATTATTGCTGAAGAAGCGAAAAAAAATAATGCTATTGTTGTGACTTTTTGTTCTCTTCCCTTTAACTCTGAAGGAAAACAGAGATCAGCCAGAGCTCAATTAGGATTAAGAAATCTTGCTAAATATTCTGATTTTTTAATTCCTATTCCCAATGATAATTTACTAGAAATTGTAGGCAAAATCCCAATGATAACAGGATTTAAAATTATGGATGAAATTTTAATTAGGAATATTGGTGAAGTTGTAAATCTAATTAATAATTGCGGTTTAGTTAACATTGACTTTGCAGATGTCAAAAAAACACTTCTAGAAAACCCAAATGGAAAATATCCCTCTGGTTTAGTAGGAATAGCTGAATGTTTAGGTGAAGAATCAGATTTAATCGAAAAAGCAAAATTGGCTCTAAATAATCCCCTTTTAAAGCCAGACCCAAGACAAGTAAATAGATGTTTGGTATCTGTAACAGGAGATCACACATTAACATTATCAAAAGTCGATAGAGTTGTATCCACTATTTCACATGAGATTCCCGAAGAAGCTCAATTAAAGTTTGGAGTCCAAAACAAACCTGATATGGGATCTAAAATAAAAATAATGGTTTTAGCCAATGGTCCTGTATCTCCATATGTACGAGCTGCTGTGGATTCAGATATCGATTTTACACCAACCAGTATAGTTGGTTTTTAAACTTTTCTTCACAAATTATTTCTTCCTTAACGCATTTTTTAGTACAAATTAAAATAATGGAATTAAGTGTAACAAAGTATGAATCAAAAAGAAATGCCCTTAGAAGAGCTTAAAAAAGAAATTTCTAATTTTTTAGATAAAAGGAAAGTACTAGTGCTTTGTACGTGTAATAATAACATTCCTCGTGCGACACCAATGGATTTTTATACAGAAAAAAATAGTTTCCATATTTACGTTGGACCTGCTCCAGGAAGAAAAATAAAGAATATAGAAGCTAATCCAAATATTAGCATAGGGATATACACACCAATGTCAGAGGGAAAAATTCAAGGAATGCAAATAACTGCTTCAGGAACCAATAATTTGGTATTTTTAAAAGAGGGAGATGAAGATTTCGATAAAGCCCAAAAAATTGTGCGAGGAAAGAGGAAACTAATTTTAAAGATAATTCCTGAAAAAATTGAACTTTTAGACTATGATTTTACTAAAAGAGGCTATTCAAGATTGCAAACTCTTAATTTCTAGAAGCTCGATTACAGACTAAAAATTAATGTATATAACATAGTATAGCCTAATGTAAAGAGAAGGTGCATTGAGGCAAAGAAAGCTCCATTTTTTAACAACCTTCTATAGTTTAAATTTGATACTTTATATTTTTTTGCCATTGAAAGAGTAAGAATATCACAAGCAGAACCTTGGGGTAAAAAATTTCCTGCCATATTAACACCACTTATAAAAGCAATAATGATAGGATTGGGAAAGAGCCATTGCTCGGAGAGTGTTGCAAAAATCGGAAGAAGAATAATAGTGACAGGTGTACCCGCTAGAAATGCAGATAATAAAGATGAAATTCCTAGTGTTATTAAAACAGCAATATAGATGTTATTATTTGAAAATTCTACTAATCCTGTAGATATTAAATCCGAAAAGCCAAATTGTGCTAAAGAATTTGATAGAATAAATAAAATTGCAAACACTATGATAATTCTCCAGGAAATTTCGTTTTTAAGATCTGAAAAATTGATTTTCTTAGAATGGACAATAAGAAGGAATGCAGCAGCCAGGATTGCAATTAAAGCAGGTGCAAATCCTATGAACATTAAAACGAACATAATAAGCAAAGTAATAATAGTTGTTGTAAAGTACTTTCTATTTTGAATTACTATTTCTGGCTCAAGCATTTCTAATAAAATTTTCTTATTTCTTTCAGTAGGTTTTTCTTCCCTCTTCAGGATCAGTCTATCTATTAAAAAAATAGTTGATACTAAGGATATTATGAATAAAATGCTCATATTGGCAAAAAAATCACCAAAATCCCACCTAAACTCATTTGAAATAATTAAATTTTTTAAACTTGATACAGGAGTAAGTATCGCACCAATATTTATTGTTATTGTCATTCCCATCATATAAGTACCTGCGGGTATTTCTAAAACTTTACAAGTTCTATAAATTAATGGAATCAATATTAATGAAAGAGTAAGATCTTCAATAAATGCTACAATTATAGCTGTAAACAAGCATATCATATAAAAAAATAACCTATTATTCCCTTTTGTAATATGAATTAATTTAATAGCTAAATATTCTAATACTCTATCACTTGTAGCAAAAAAAACGACTATTTGCATTGCAAATATAAAAATTAAGGTGTTAAAATTGATAAATCCAAGAATTTCACTTTCATCAACATTAGCGAAGGTGATCATAAATACTACTGCAATAACTCCTATGATTAAAGCTATTGGGAAAAAATCGATCTTATCTTGTGAAAAAAAAGCCATTAAAACCGCAAATAAGACCAAGATCAAAATGATTGCTGGTAAATTCATTCAATAAAAGAAATTGTTTTTATTTTAAAAATTATCACTTAGATTCATAAATAGTCTTTAATCCATTTTTATCCTATTATTAAGCATTTGTTATTACAAAAAATGATGTATAATTCTTAAATCCCAATTTCTCATACATTTTTTGAGCCGGGATCCCTTCTGTAACAGTAAGAATTGCTTTTCTATAACCTTTTTTTCGAATACTATTCAAACATTTTGAAAGTAGAGCTTTGCCAATTCCTTTGCCTCTGAGTGCTTTATTGACTGCAATGTTTTGGATGATAAATTCACCTTCATGATCTCCATTTTCTATTAGACATATTCCAACAATTTTTTCAATTTTATCTTTTACAACGAAGGAACAATCTTTTAGCATATAAGTAGTCATACTATTTTTCAAATATTCAAAATAAAGAGGAACTGAATTTATATCTTCCCAAAAAGTTGTATCCGGATGATTTTTGAAAGCATCAACACATAGTTCTGCTATTTCTAAAAAGTCATTTTCATTAAAGTGAGTAAAGGAATATTCAGGTAACAACTCATATGTTTTATTAAACATATCTAAGATGAGTGTCATATTATTTCTTTTCACAATACTGTATCCGAGTCTTTTTAGTGAATTCGCTAAGTAGTCTTCTGGAAAAGTAAATGCAGCATTATCAAATTTGATATTCTCGTTAGTAGATTTTAATTTTTCAAGGGCTTCCTTTAATAGAATATATGCAACCTCTTCTCTATTAACAATATCTAATATAAAGAAATGTCTAATTAAAGCAAAATTTTGGCTTATATGTCTAAAAATTAAAAATCCAACAATATCCTCTTTTTTTTTGACATCAAAACATGTATAATCTTCATTTTTGGATTTGATAATGTTTTCAATCCGTTCATACCAAGATTCTGCTTCTTTTAAATCTTTATGCTGAACATTCTCTGTAAAATAGTTAATTAAAGATTCTCTTAAATTACTGAGTATTTTTTCATATTTACTCTTTGAATAATTCGATTTTGATACAGTATACAATTAGATACACCAATAAGAAGTATTAAAAAAAAATAGTGTAATTTTTTTAAAGTTTTGGCATTATAGCATCATTTTGATTATTTCTTGCGCATCAAATAATACTTCGGGATAATACTTGTAACCTTCTACACGAGCATAGACTGTATATCTTCTGCCAATTGCTTTCAGCCCTTCTAATATTTTATCTTCTGGGCATTCATACACAGCATAAGTTTTAAGCATACCCTCTGGAGACATTACCATCCAATGCTGTACTCTTTTTATAAAATCAGGATATGCTGGTTTATCTTTAGCAGTATATACTTTTAGCATTTCATCTCCTTTGTTCTGGGGAGTCCAACCTGTGACTAAAATATGAGCCATTTGATTTCTACCTCTATTTTTTTATTCTTAATTAGATTTTTCTGTAAGGTAGTTTTATTTCGATAGCATAAAAGCTTTATTAGCTGCTAGTTTTGCTAAAATTACTGGTTATTATTAAATACCTAAGTATGAAATTTTATAATAAAATTGTTGAGAAATAAAAAATTAAGTAAATTTGTTATTGAAGAATAATAATTTATTATAATTAGTTTAGATTATCTTAATTTGATTAAATTGCTCTCAAATAAAGAACAAAAAAAAATACATCACATTTATTCTTGATTTGATGATATTGAATTTTTGTGTTTTTTTTTCCTTTTTTTAAGTATTATAAAATATATTAAGGGAACTAATCCAACTCCTAATGAAAATATCCCCCAATTAGTAAGATAATTCCAATAATATAATTTAATTAAAGCTGAATAGTTTATTGTAGTGTTAGCAATTATTATAAAATGTAATTGACCTAGATAAGGGGGTTCAATAGTGAATGATGTTTTCACATCTGTAACATTCTCTGTTTCGTAAATCGCGCTAAAGGGTAAAAGTGCAATCCAATCTGACAAACCTGTTTCATCTAGTACCAGAAGAGTAAAAGATCCATTAATAGTTTCTATATCAATGTCAACTAACTGATTATATGAGCGCCAAGGGTATTGCGTGTGAGTTATATAAAAATTTCCACTTAAAATTGTGGAATTTTCTCTTTCAAATATAGTTTTATTTGCTGGAAATGGGACTGATACAAGTATTATTCCTATAGATACCAAAAGAATTTCGAGTATTAATAATTTTTTTGTTTTACTTTCCAATAGATTTCCCTCAAAAATTATTATTTTTATTTATATTTGTTTTTGCTTAATAAATTATGTTCTGATATCTATTTTATTAAAAATGATTATTGTAATCAATATTATTAAAAAGGGAATAAGTAATACTACAAAAATACTTAAAATATCCTCAAATTGTAGATTTAATGTACCCATTTCAATAAAATCACTAATAACGTTAATAATCCTAGAATTATGATATATATATGATAAAAGCTCTAAATTAAACATATCTAATAATTGTGGACTAGTATATAAGTAGAGAAAGGGAATCAAAACAGAAATTACTGTCTTTCGTGTTGTTGCTGAAAGAATTAATGAAAAAGAAAGTCCAAACAATATATTTAAAAAATTAATTAGAAAACCCAAGAAAATTATATTAAAACTAACTATGGATTCTGCGATAATTAATAATATTATTCCGAAAATAAAGAATGATAGAATCTCCAATAATGATAGATAGAAGACCATTGATATAATTTTTGTAATAACTATCTTACTCCTTGAAACTGGAGAAGAATAGATTAGCATTGCACTTTTGGTAGAAAAATCTCCAGAAATTATATCACTAGCAATGATTATAGTAGTAAATCGATACAGTAAAATTGAGAAAAATAAGAAAGTATTCCAGAATAGATATCCATCGATTATAGTTTGATCAATAGGTTGAGTTTCTAACAAATTATTAATGACATTAATCGAATAAAGCGGAGGTATTATTGCCATAATTACACAAATGATTGTTCTATAATCTTTAAAATAATTTCTCAGAAAAAATGATACTAAAGCAATGTTTTGTCTAATAAACTCTTTTTTAGTATAAACTCGAAAAATCCTCTCTCACCCAACCAATTTTCTATAAATTTTGTCTAAAGTCCCGGAAATAGGTCTTAATTCAATTTGATTAAATTTACGGAGATTCTTTTTTATTTCAAATGGTTCTTCAGTTTTAATTATAATTTTGTCACTCAAAAGCGTCGGATTTTTTACAAATAACTCTTGGTTATTTAAAAGATCATCATAAACTGCTTCTAAAGTTTCTTGAGAATTATTTAAATTCTTATTATGTATAATTTCATATTCATTAAAACCAAAGTTTTGAGATAAATTTATAATATTACTTGAAATCTTTAAATTACCATTGAATATGATAGCAATTGAATCTGCTATCCTTTCCACTTCAAGTATGATGTGACTTGAGATTATTATGGTGATCCCCTCTCTTTCCTTTTCCTTTATTTTATCAATTAATTCAACTCGGCCAATAGGATCAATATTAGAAAGTGGTTCATCTAAAAAAACAATTTCAGGATTTCCAGCAAAAGCTATAGCAAGCCCTAATCTTTGTCGCATGCCTTGAGAATATGTCTTTATTCTTTTATCCCAATAATTATTTTTTAATCCACACCATTTCAATAATGAGTTGGTTGATTCTTTGACATCATTTGAATTAGTCCTCAATCTATAAAAAAGCTCTAAATGTTTACGTCCAGACATATTTGGATAGAATCCAATATTTTCAGGCAAATACCCTATTTTTTTACGAATTTCTACTGAATTTTCAGTAGTATTTTTTCCAAAAATGAATGCTTTTCCTTCAGTTGGCTTAATAAGATTTAAAAGCATTAATAATGTCGTTGTTTTACCAGCACCATTAGGTCCTAATAGAGCAAAACAAGACTTATGAATATTTAAATTTAAATTGTTTACTACTGGTATTTGATTATATTTTTTAGTTAAATTCAAAGTGCTAATAATTGGATTTATCTTAATATGTTGGTTTTCGACCATGCTAAATTAAAAAAAAAAAAGTAATTATTTATTCTTTTCGAATTTTCCAATTAGTAATAGATATAACATTGTGAGCCCCAACCATAGGTTACTAAACTTATCCAGAAAAAATACCATCGATACCAAGCAGCATGACAATTACCATATACTGAAACATGAGCTCCTTGAGAAACTCGAAAGCCAATCGTAAAATCTGCTTCGTTTCTAGTTGCTGGAATGGTTCCCCAACCACCCATAATTGCATCAACTCGCCACCGTGGGTAATTCTCATATCCATTTTGATACCAGTAACTAACTGATCCAGCAGGTAACCAAATATTCAATCCACAACCATAAAATTCTATATAAGCACCAGTTTCCCAGGCATACCACCCAGGATCAGGCTCACGAAACGATTCTAAAGCAACTACACTTCCAAATGATGCAGAACAGTAAATGTATGTCTGAATATCCCAGATTTCAACAAAAATATCACCAGAATAAGCTTTTTCAAACATGTTTAATTCTACTAAATAATAGTCATAATTCGGATCTTGATCATTTGCTTTATAAAGATACATCTCCTGTCTTAATCTTGTATTTTGCGTTATAGAGGATCCAACTAAAATGTCTCCTATTCCAGTGGATCTACCTAATATAGGGATAATCAAGAATATTGTAATTCCAAGTAGAACACTTAATACAACTTTATAACTTAATTTTTTCAAAAGACTCACTTCTTTTTGGGTTTCAAAAACTAAATTGGCGAGGAAATATTCTTTTTTATCCTATTTAAGTTAATATTATAATTTTTCTAATATAAATACAATTTTAATAGATACAAAAAGATACTACATTAGAAGATTATATCTCAGTTGAATTTTCTAATAGTTTTATTATATGTTCTAAGGATTGTGCAATGATTATCCCGAGTTTTGTTAATCTAACCTCTATCCTATTCCTTGCGTCAAGTTTTTCTAAAGTATTTACTAAATTTTTTTCTTTTAATATTTCAATACATTCATTTAAGGAATTAGTGTTTATTTCTAAGGCTTTTCCTAGCATATATTTTGAACTAATTGAATATTCATTATTATATAAAAATAATAAAATCCTAATTGAACTTTTTTTGCTAAAAATTTCCATAGAAATTAATTCATTGAATTTAGCTTATTGAATTTTAAGAAATTATAATTAAAAAGAATTATTGTATAATTTTAAAAACTTAAAATCATTAAAATGATTTCTATATAAAAATCCAAATTAAAAAACAATTTTACTTAATTCCCATCAACGCAAATTAAGTAAATGATCAGATTAAAGGGATAAATTGGATATGTCCATTAAAATATAAAGAATTTGGTCTTTTATTAAATTAATAATTAATCTGTTTTAGACAAAAAACCTAAGTAACATATAATTAAGCACTCAATTATTTGATTTCCAATCTATCAAAAAGTTTTTATCAAATTTTTGTAAAAAACTTTGGACAATGTATATATTTTTCCTATATACTCCCTTAATTAGATACTAATTTTTATCTATAACATAATTAAGAAAAAGTATAATAAAATTGTTAAGAGATATAATATTAAATAAATAGTTATTAAAGAATTGTAATTCATTATAGTTTATTTAGATTGTCTCAATTTGATTAAATTGCTTTCAGATAAAGAACAGTTAGAACTTAAGGATGCTCACACAGATAAAGAGTTAAAACAAATATTCAAAAAAATAGCCTCAAGAAATCCTGATGCTTATTTTCCTACCAAGGAACTACGAGAATTAGGATATATGAGGAAACACTGTGAATGTTGTGGTAATTATTTTTGGACAATCCTTAAAGAAAGAAATGTTTGTGGTGATCCTGCATGCGCAGGAGGGTTTCAGGTTGTAGTGGATAACCCCTCTAAAATAAAATTATCATTTATTGGTGTTTGGGAGAAAATCGTTGAGATTTTAGAACCTCGAGGGTATGTACCAATTAAAAGATATCCTTGTGTAGCTCGATGGAATCCAACCTCAGAGTTTACTATAGCATCTATCTCAGCTTTTCAACCTTATGTCATAACTGGGGAAGTGGAGCCACCTGCTAAAAAGCTAGTAATACCTCAATTTTGTCTAAGATTTAATGATATTGAAAATGTAGGGATAACGGGGAGTCATTGTACAGGATTTGTAATGATTGGGCAACATACTTTTGTATCTCCAGAAGAATGGGATCAAGGCCAACTTTTCATGGATATACATGATTTTATTCATATAGGAGTAGGGCTTCCTTTAGAAGAAATTACAATTCATGAAGATTCATGGGCAGGTGGGGGTTCTTTCGGCTGTAGTTTGGAATTTTTTAGCAGAGGTGTTGAACTATTTAACCAAGTGTATACACTCTTTGAACAAACTCCAGAAGGACCGAGAGAATTAAAATTAAAAGTCTTGGATATGGGACTTGGTCAGGAACGTGTGGCATGGTTTTCACAAGGTACACCAAACATATATGAAGCCATTTTTCCTTTAGTTATATCAAAATTAAGAGAAATTACTAAAATAGATTTAGATTTAGAACTATATAATCGATTTTCACAATATTCTGCATACCTAAATGTGGATGAAGTAGATGATATGAATGAAGCTTGGAATCGTGTTGCAAAAGAATTAGATATGGGTTTAAAAGAACTCAGAAATAAAATAATGCCTATGACTGCTCTTTACTCAATCGCTGAACACGCCCGAAGTTTACTGTTTGCCATTAATGATGGAAAATTGCCTTCTAATGTTGGAGGGGGTTATAATCTGAGAGTTATATTCAGACGTGCTATCAGTTTTATTGATAAATTCAAGTGGGACATAGATTTAGCTGATGTATGTATATGGCATGCTAATGAATTAAAAAATATATTTCCAGAAGTTTCTGAACATTTAAATGAAATTCGGGAAATATTAGATGTCGAAAGAGAGAAATTTTATGCTACTAAAAAAAAAGCAGGAAAGATTTTAGAAAAAATATTGAAAAAAGGAGAAATCTCTAATAAAACACTTATAGAACTTTATGATTCCAATGGTATAAGTCCTGACATGGTAAAAAATGTAGCAAAAAAATATGGAATAAAAATAAACATTCCAGATGATTTTTATAAACGAGTTGTTGAAAAACATGAAAAAACTGAACAAGTTCATGCTACAACAAAAGAATTTGAATTAGACTTAGAAGGAATCCTTGAAACACAATCACTCTACTATTATGATTATACTAATACTTCCAATGAAGCAAAAGTGTTGAAGATCATTGATAAAATGGTTATTTTGGATAAAACAGTTGCTTATCCCACTTCCGGTGGGCAACTTCACGATGTTGGTACAATAAATGGACAAAAATTTACTGACGCTTTTAAACAAGGTAATTTTACTATTCATGTGTTAGATGATCCCCCAACTTTTAAGGAGGGAGATATTGTTAGGGTAGAAGTTAATAAGGAGTGGCGTACTCAACTCTCCCAACATCACACTGCTACCCATATTGTAAATGCAGCAGCTCGAGATGTTTTGGGAAGCCACGTGAATCAAGCCGGGGCTAAAAAAACACTAAAAAACTCTCACCTAGACATAACCCATTATGAACAAATTCCAAGAGATAAACTGCTAGAAATTGAAAATAAAGCAAATGAAATAGTCGAGAAAAATATAAATGTTCATTTAGATTTTATACCTCGCAGTGAAGCAGAAAAGAAATATGGTATGACCATATATCAGGGAGGAGCTGTCCCTGGGAAAAATTTAAGAATTGTTGAGGTGCCTGGTGTAGATGTAGAGGCTTGTGGAGGTACACATCTAAATAATACTTCAGAAACAGGATATATTCATATCACTAAATCACAAAAGATACAAGATGGGATCGTCAGACTTACATTTGTGGCTGGCGAAGCAACAAACAAGTTAAAAGAAAAACATAAAAAAATTCTTGAAGAATTAAAAAGCATTTTAAATGTTGAACGTAAGCAACTTGTAGGACGTGTGAAAGAATTACTTGAAAAATGGAAAAATCTCAATAAATCGCTAAAAACTGGGAATATAGATGAGGAGGATTTGCATTTAACCTCCATTGAAAAATTCGAAGGTGATGTACTATCAGAGATTTCTCAAATACTAGGAACTAAAAAAGTTGATGTGCCTTCTAAGGTTCAAAAGTTATTGGAGGAATGGAAAGAAAATAAACAAAAACTGCATCAGAAAGATATTGGTAATTATCTAAGTAAATCATTTGCAGAGAATTTATATAATAATGCTGAACGACATGATCCATACACTTTAATTTATTATACATTTAACAATATAGCTCAAAGAGTATTAAAGAATATAAGCTCAAACGTTCAAAAATACTTGGATAATTCTATTAATTGGTTTTTTGATGAAATTGGAAAAAGAACATATGTTATCGGAATGATGTCTCCAGAAATTGCTGAAAACACTGATATTAGTTTAAATAAATTTATAAGAGAAGAACTCCAAGATTATGGATTTAGAGGAGGCGGAAAGGATACATATGTATCTGGTTATGTAAGTAGCGAAAAAGGAAATACTAACACAGTGGCAAATCATTTTAGATCAAACTTTAATCGATATTTTGAAAAAAAAATTAAGAAGTAAAAAAGTAGGTAATTATTCTACTTAGTTAAATATCGGAAAAATTAAAGAATACATTATTTAATAAATTAAATCATTAGTATTAACATTATTCTTCTCTGATAATTAAATAAAAAGATTCATTACGGATAAAAGCCTCAACAAAACATTTCCAATTATCTTTCAATAGTTTTTCAAAATATTTTGCCCAAAAATTACTGTATTCTTGTGTTAAATCATGGTTGAATCTCATCTGAAAAGTACCTTTTTCATTCTTCTCTAAATCTATATTATGAAAATAATTGGCTACTTCCCACATTCCCTTAAGTCCAATTAAAAATTCTTGTAAAGTCATAAGCTCTTTCCTTTTTCCTAAATACCATTCGATTGATTCAACAGCGATATTTTTCGTAAAAGCCTCTTCAACTTCACCTTTAATGTAATTTAGAAATGTTGTTTTTCCAACTAAAAGCATATTTAGTTCTTCTCTAGCTCTACACCATATTCTTTTTTGATCCTCTAATTGCGGTTCTTTAAATCTTTTTAAAGATTTTATAGCTGCATCTATAACAGCAGATTTTGAACCAAATTCCTCTTCATATTGATTTACAATGGCAAAAGATTCATGTGAAATGGTCGCATGAACAGATCTTTTATATAATTTTTTTTCATTAGACATTATCTTTCGAAGATATTTTAATTAAATTATTTTATGACATATAGTATGTCATAATGCATCATAACTTTTAAATATTAATGTCATTATTTAACATTTATATGACATTAATTAATTATAACTTTGGAGGGATATAAAATTAAAGCATGTAAAGATAGGGATGATTATTATAAATCTGAAAACTTAATAGTAATTTTACCTTCATGTTATGGAAATTTCAATGAAATGTCTGCTATTTGTCAGGACTGCTCTATAAAAGTAAAATGTAAAGAAAAACCTGCACCAAAAGATGTTGAATGGTGTTGTAATCCCCCTTAACCTTTAGATTAAATAAAAAAGCTAAAATCAATAATGAAAAAAAAAATTTATGAAAGTCATATTGGTGGAATTAAATGGAAAATAAGTGATAATATATATTTTAAATTAACTGGAAGAAAAATAAAATCAGAATATTCTCCAACCATACCTGTTTCTATCATAAATTTATCTAGTCTTATTCCAAATAAAAATGTGTATGGCCTTTTTTGGAGCACTCCAACTTTCAAGGATACAGATTGCCAATATCTCTTCCACGTTTATGATAAATTTAAAGTTGATTTTGTTATTTCAACATCTTCAGGTAATACTGTTGAAAGTATGGCTAATAATATCAAATTATATAATCAAAAATCAAATAAAAATATTAGAAGTATTCTGTTAGTTCCAGAAATCTCCTCTCATAAAGTTTCTAAAAATGTTATAGAAAATAACCCTTATGTGAATTTCATTGTCTTGAAAAATTCAACACTAGATAGTACAAGAAATTTCGCTACTAAGCTTATACAAAAAATATTCAATAAATATAGTATAGTCTCCGCAAATGAAGATTTAAAAACATCAGCGTATAGTCAAATTGGATATCTATTAGATCAATTGAATATTTTCAGCGATAATTTTTGTTTTGTTCAAACTGTATCTGGTGGAATTGGTCCCGCTGGAGTTATTGAGTATAGCTCACAGTATAATATAAATCCTGAAATTTTAGTAGCTCAACCATTTAGTAGTAAATCTACTCCAATTATTGATGCATTAAAGGAGCATTCATTAGGTCGTGATCCTTTCAAGATTTTCAATAAAAATGTTTATGAGACTTCTGATATTGAACCTACTTTAGGAAGTAGTCGACCTATATATGCGATCGAAAAATTCATTCAATATAGAGAAGGGGGAGGTAAAATCCTAGGAGTAAAAATTACGGAAGAAGATATCTCTAAATTTAAAAATATCTTGTTAAATACATTGGTAAAAGTAGGGATTTATCCTAGGATAGAATTAGCCCTAAAATTTTTCCAATTAGAAAAGAGTGGAATAATAGCTTTTATCGGTGCAATAAAATCTGCAAATAGAATTGAATCCAAAAATATCATTGTTAATTTTACAGGAAGATCCCCAGAAACAGAATCTACATTACCCATTTCTGCCAATCCTCACGTATTTTACAATCCCGCTCAAGGAGTAGATAAATTAATTAAAATATTAAACATTTAGTTTTTCGAATTTAAAATTGTTTGATTAATCTTTATACCAAAAAAATAAGGAGTAAGTATTCCTCAATTTATTGATTTGAGGGATCCCATTTATCTATATAGACTATATAGACTTTATATTATATTATGAAAACGCTTAAAGCTCTGTATTTTTTATTTTATAAATAAGAGAAAAAAAGAAACTATATATTAAAAATAAAATAAAAAATGTTTAATCAATATCTATTAACCTTAATAAATCAACAACAAGAATATAAAAAGTTAAAGATAGAGGTTAGTAAAACACCTCTAGAAAAATCTATTGAACATATTATTAAGAAGATTAATGATGATATTGATAAAATTACTCAATTAAATCAAATTGATTATGTATATTAAAATTACAGATTTAGAGGTAAAAAAAATGAAACCTATATTTGAAGAGTTTTATTGTCCACAATGTAGAGAAATACGCTATATCAATGTTGACGGTATTTGTTTTGATTGTAATAATGAAAACAAATTAATGTTAATTTCAGAACTGCGTAAAAATCATAAACTCGATATTTTAAATCAATCTCTTAGTGTAGAGATCTAAACCTTTTTTTAAAATTTTTTTTATTGTCTTTCTATTGATTAGATAAATTTTTAATTCAATTTCGATTCAAAATTAAAAAATTATAGAAGTTTTTATTTTATTGAAAAATAATTTAAAATAGCAAATTTTTTTTAATTATATTGGTGCGATAATATGGTTGAAATTATTCATATAAGCGACTTGCATTATGGATCAGAGTTTGTCCCCGAATATATGGAAAATATTATTGATTATATGAAAGAAAAGAAACCAGACATCGTGATATGTTCTGGAGATCTCATCCATAAAGGTAGAGTTGTTCAGTTTAAAGGAGTTCTTCCTTATATAGAACGAATAAAAAATATCACAAATTTTTTAGCTGTACCTGGGAATCATGATGCTAAAAACTCAGGATTAATATTTTATGAGAAACTTATAGGTCCTAGACGCTCAAGGTTAATTCTTGAAAATAAAGACACTATTATTGTAGGAGTTTGCTCTGCAAAAGATGATATGGCAGAGGGAATGATTGGTGATGAGCAACTCGACTGGTTGGGCCGCCAATTTAATAAAAATTTGGAAAATAGAATAATAGTTTTACATCATCATCTAATACCTATTCCAATGTCAGGACAAAAATTCACTACGGTTCGAGATGCTGGAGAGATTTTAGAACTCACACAATTGTTTGAAATAGATTTAGTATTAATGGGTCACCGCCATGTTCCTCATGCTTATACAATTTCTTGGAGGAATTCTTCAAGTACAACCTTTCTTTACAGTGGCACTTCAACTTCGAATAAAATACGTGCTGATGATTCTCCCAGTTTTAATCGTATTTATCTTGATGAGGGTGATTTAGAAGTCCATATGGTTAATTCAAAAAGTCTAGAGGAAACATTATTATTGGAACGAAAAGAACATCATACAGAATTTATAAGACCAAGGAAAACAAGAATAGAACACTTGCTTGCATCAGCAGTATGGGATGAATAATATTATGCCAAAACCTGTTACTCCACTTCTTACAGTTGATGCACTTATTATGGTAAATAATAAGAAAGATATAGTTTTAATTCACAGAAAAAATCCTCCTTTCCAAGGAGAATTAGCATTACCAGGAGGTTTTGTTGATATAGGAGAAACTGTGGAAGAAGCATGTATTAGAGAAGCATTTGAAGAAACAAATATTAATGTTAGGCTTATTAGGCTTATTGGTGTTTTTTCTGAGCCAAATCGGGATCCTAGAAGTCATACTGTCTCTATAGCTTTCTTATGTGAACCAAAAACTAAAAATGAAAAACCAAGGGCTAAAGATGACGCGGCTTCATTAGAAATTGTGCCGTTGCCTAAAATTCCTTCTCTAAAATTAGCATTTGACCATATGCAAATTATCAAAAGTTCAGGGATTTTGGATAAATCTAATTAAACCTGTTAGATTTCTTTTATTTCATAGAGATTTTGGAAAGCATCTTTGATGAAAAGATAATATCCGGTTCCTTCATTTCTCGGTACTTTAATCACATCAAAACCCATTGAACTAGCTCTATTAACAAATTCATCACGATTTTCTATTAATAGGCAGGAATGAGTGAAAATATCCTTGGCTTTACTCTTATCATTAGTGATAAATACTTCGAAATTAGAATCATCATTTCCATAAACAATAAATGTCTGCTTTTGTTTTACTCCAAAAAATTTTTCCATTAAATCAGAAGGCACATTTTTTGTTCGAATTTTGTTTAGTCCCAGTAAATCAATAAAAAATTTATCAGCTTCTTGTTCTGAATTATACCCTAATGCTATATGTTCAAATTTTATATCTAACACCTATTTCCATAGAAATTTAAATTAACAAATCTAGAATAATTTTATTTAATTGCTCATATCTATATATATCATTTTATAGATCAATAAAAAATTAGATGAAATTCAAATGGAAATTAATAAGATCTTAAGAATAATTGCAGGAAGTATATGTATCGTAGTGGCAATAACAAGAATATTCTTTACTATTATTGATTTTGGAGGTGCTATAGTTTATTCTTTTCTCTTTCTTGATCCAAGTGAGCTGGTAAATATTTTTGAAATGATTTTAATAGTTTTCTTTGGACTTATTATAACGATAATTGCTACAATAATTGCCGTAGGAGTATATATTGTCTTAGGAATTCTTCAAATTTCTCTAAAAAAATACAAAACACCAACTATTTTATGTATAGTATTTAGTTCTATTAGTATTATATTGAGCATTCGAGCTGTATATCTTTTATCAACCATAGATGAGATTGACATCTTTATCATGTCATTGATGATTATGTATATTATGATTCTCTCTCTCTGTATAGTCTCATTCATTAAATTTAGAAAACAAGATAAAAGCTAGTAAAAACTAATTAAAAAAAATTTCATCCTATTGAAATATCGAAATTTCGTTTAAAATATAATAATTGAAAGATTATAATATTATTAGAGTTAAAAAAACATATATAATTAGGTATTTAGTGGATGACTAAGGTATCTGAAGAAGAATTTCTAAATAAATTATTAGATGTGGTGTATAAACTTTCAAACATCGTAAAAACCCAATCTCCTCGTTTCATGAAAAAATGGGAAGATTATTTTGAACCCTTAGATAAAAAACCTCATTTAATCCGCCAAATACCGCTTGATAAAACCAAATTTTTAAAGGATATTAATTATAGAATTAAAATTTTAAAAATTGTGGAACAAGCAACCCTGGATGGTTTTTATTTAGTCAAATCATTACTACAAACATTTTATGACTTATATTTCGAATCTAAATTATTTAAAAAAGACTTCTCCAATGGAGATCAAGTAATCCTTAAATTCCTTGTCGCTAAAGAAATTTTAGGTAATTTAATACAATATAATAAACTAGATCATGAATCTGTCCCTATGAAATACAATATAATTGCCAGAAATTACACATTGATAAAATTAACTGGTCAGACTGATATCGAAATTTTGGATAGTATGAAAAAACTGAATATAAAAAATCTGAACCTTGAAGATATAAATAAAATAATGAAGGAAATTGAATTGGAAGGCATTATTAAGACTGCAAAAAAGAGGGGACATTACTTTTATGAGATAAATAAAGAATTAGTTTTAAGCCAAAATGGAAAAAAAAATTATATTCAAAAACTCCAACCACTAGTTGATTTTCCAACTTTATTCTTTCGAAGTTTCTTCAATATTAGGGAATTAAATGTTACTTTAGACAAAGATACTAAATATTATGACTTTCTTCAGAAAATTCTTTTAAAAACAGCTACACAGGGATTTTCTCCTACCAATTATGTTTTTAAAAACTTAATAAAATACTACGAGAAAATAAAAGAAGAATCTAACTAATTTCATTTCTTTAGTTTCTCTTAAAATTTGAATTCTTTTAATACTTCTTCTACAGAATAATTTTCGTGAACTATTCTACTAATGGATTGGACTAATTTTGTAGGATCTTCTGATTGGAATATATTTCTCCCAAATGCAACTCCTGAACCACCTGCTTCAATCGAATCATGAGCCATTTGGAGTAAATCGTGAATAGTATCCATTTTAGGACCTCCGGCTATGATAATTGGAACATGTTTGACTCCCTTGATAATCATCTTAAATGAATCTATATCCCCCGTATAATTTGTTTTTACAATATCTGCCCCCAATTCAGCTCCAGCTCTAATTGCAATATTAACTACAGCTGGATCGTTTTCATCAGTAATTTTTTTTCCTCTTGGATACATCATTGCTATTAAAGGTACACCCCATTCTCTAGAAGCTTCCACAATTTTATGAGCATCTTGAAGCATTTCTGGTTCATCGTCAGCCCCAATATTTATATGTATCGAAACTGCATCTGCTCCCATTTTTAAAGCACGCTCAACTGAACAAACTAAAACCTTTCTATTAGGGTCAGGAGATAAATTAGTGGCTCCAGATAAATGAATAATCAATCCAATATCTTTTCCATACTGTCTATGACCTGCTTCAACCATCCCAGAATGCATTAATACAGCATTTGCACCTCCTAAAGAAACTTTATCCACTATTAATGCCAAATCTTCTAATCCGTGAATGGTACCCATTGTCAATCCGTGATCCATTGGAACGATTATTGTTCTATTACTCTTTCTATTAAAAATCCTTTCCATTCTTATTCTTTTGCCAAGACTCATGTTAAAAATATCACTTCAATAAAATGATTTCTTATTTTTATTAATAAAATTAATCCTTACTCCTTTAAAATTTTCATAAATTCATAAAAATATCTGTAAGAATCTTTGAAATGATTATCTTCTTTAGAATATTCTAGAGCTTCCCTAAATACCTTATTAAACTTATCATTATCCTTATTTTGGACTATTTCTTTATATTCTTTTATCAAACTTTCAAACATGTCTAACACTTTGTAAAATTCTTGGTTTTCTAATTGAATATGGGCAAACATATCTCTTTCTCTTTGGATTATGCTCTCAGCAAAAACTTTTTGTAACAAGAAAGTGGTCCCAGTATATCTTGTTAACTCATTCAAAGGCTCTTTTGACCTTCTAATAAGGTTTAAAAAGAGAATATTGAACATATGAGGTACTCCTAAGGTCAATGCAATTCGCTTATCGTGAAGTTCAGGTGTAGTTTCAGTAATTATTAACCCATTATCTTCTAACAACTTTACCAATCCATTTACTAAATCATTAAATTTGTCTGTTCCACCAACCCTTAAAACAATCATAACATAGTTCTTCATATCCTTTATGCCTGGACCAAACATAGGATGTAATGAAAGGCAATTGATTGGATAAATTTTGATTACTTCTTCCATTGAATTTATGACGGTAGTTTTTAATGAGGTAATATCGACAAGTAGCGCATTTTTTTTTAAAAGAGGTGCTACATTTTGAATCATATCAGGTGTAGTTGTAATTGGAAGTGAAATTAAAACTATATCAGCATCTTCCACACTCCCTTCTAAAGAAGATTCGAAACTAACATCTATTTCCTTAGCAACGCTCTTCAGATTATCCAAATTTCTGGCATGTATTGTAACTTCAAATCCATTTTTCTTAAAAAAAACTCCAAAAACTTTACCCATGCCACCAGAACCGCCAATAATAGTGAGCTTCTTTCCTAACATTAGACTTTCCTCCATCTGATTTTTAAAATATTCTATGATTTTATCATATTTCTTTCGTTTTCTTTATAGGGATATCAAATTCTTCTAATAGCGGCATTAAATGTACCTTATCTTCAGAATTAGTCCCTTTCCAATCAATAACAAAATAATCTATCTTTTCAAGAGTATTATGTACCATTTGTTCAATTAAATCATGATTTAATTCTTGAATATAATATTTGGGGCAAATAAATGAAAAAGCTATACTTTTATTTCTGATTAACCTATGAAAATTTGGCGCATAATGAGTACCTCCAAAACCTAACCCTACTTGCTGATTATTCTTTTCTTTATATTCGTCATATTTTTGAATTGTCCCAAAGATCGCTTTTGCTAATATCACCCCCGCATTTTCTATTATCCATTCTAGTTTACTACTCCCTAATTCCATGAAAACTAAAGGTTTATCTAAAGCCGTTGGCCCATGATGAGTGACCTCTATATCAAGTGAGAAATCAGTTAATGAAGAGGGCATTTCTAGTTCACTTAACGAAATAAACCCAGCCTTATGAAGAAATGCACTTGTTTTTGATAATCTTTGAGGTTCTCCTCCAAATTCTGCATTTTTACTCCAATTTCCAGTTGTATGAACCAGAAAAGCAGGTCGGGCTGTTTTTGAAGTATGTCGACTGGCAAAGATTAGAAAGTCAGGATTTATTTTTGACTCCTCTAATTTTAAATCATTTAAAAAGATAAGAGGCTCTTTTGTAAGCCCCAAATATACCTCATTCTTAAATATCTCACTTGTCAGTTTAAATAATGGATTATTATGCCATTCGAAATCAACTTGTTTGAAATTAAAAAGTGAAGAATCCATAAATTTATGACGCATATTGAGAGAGGCTTTATCCTCTGAGGATGTAATGATCAAGAACTGAATTCTTTTTCACCTTTGAATATTTTATTTAAAGAACTTATTTATCAAAATCAACATAGAATTTAATAGTTTATAGTCAATATCTAAAAAGTTTAAAAATTTCTAAAATAATAAAATTACTAATGACTGATATTCTAATTGCCCTTATAGTAGCAATAGCTTGTGGGTTTTTTTTCTTCATTGCTGATTATTATGAACATAAAATTAGTCCTCTGCACGCGTCTTTTATCGCTGGAATATCAGTATCATATTTCTTCCTCATTGTTCTTCCTGAAATTGCAAAAAGATTACCCGCAGTTCCTTTCGACGACCCTCTATTTGAATATCTTTTTGTTTTTATAGGATTTTCTTTTGTTCACATAACAGAAAAATTTATTCTACAAAAAGTTGAGAGTAAAACACAGAAAAAAATGCGAAAATTGCTTCAGAAAGAACAAGTTCTTGAAAGTGTTGAACGTAATATGGAAAAAATTCTAACTGAAGAGTTAACACATGAAAGTCTTGATGAATCTGCATTAAGATCCATTGCTCAAACTTTATCGGAACTTAACGACCAGGAAGAAGAAATGAAAGTAAATATTAACAATTATAAAATTAAGATTCAAAACCGTATCAATAAAGATTTAAGACAATTTAGATATATTACGGATTATGTTTATCACTTTCTTGTAGGTATAATTATAGTGGGGCTTTTATATATTGATGAATTAATTGGAGCAATTCTCTTCTTTATATTTGCCTTCTTCAGAACTATCATAACAAAAAGATCTGAAGCTCATCTTATATTCACTGACTTAGATATCTATGAAGAAGTTAGACATGAAGAAAAAATTATAGTGAAATGGATTTTAGGAACCTCGGCTTTAACGGGAATTATTATAGGAATAATATTAAAATTATTCTTTCCAATAAATTTAGAACTCTTATTCATTTTCTATTCCTTTATCTCTGGAGTGATTCTATATGTTATAGTAAGAGAAGTAATTCCTGAGAAAGAGAAAGGAAATCCCTTGAAATTTCTTATTGGTTTGGTTGGATTTTCGATTATAATCATCATCATCAACGTTTATACCATTGTTTTATAATATTAGATGCTTCACTACGATTTTTCATGAAAAAAGTTACTTCCTTATAAAATAGAAAATATATTCAATATATTCTTTATTCTTATAATTGCATTTTTTATAAAGATTTGAAACAATAGTGAAGAAGTTTAAATTAATGAGGAATATGATGAAATATGAAGAACATGAAAAAGAAGACTTTTAATGAATTGTTGGGTATTGATCAAGATGATAAAAAAATCATCGAAATGATTGAAAAAGATCCAGACATAACCCATAGTGATATAGCTAAAGAGATAGATAAGTCTCAACCTGCTGTGGGCGCCCGTATCATTAAATTAGAAAGAAAAAATCTTTTAACCAAACAAGTTGGGTTCAATGTCAAAAAGGTAGATATAAAAGTTGCAATAGTTTATATTTCCACAAAAGACGTTGACGATATTGTTAAGAAAATTGAAAACTGTCCATTTATAAATCATGCTTTTAAAATTTCAGGAGAATTCAACGTTCTCTGTTTTATTTCTGCTTCAGATTTACAGACTATTGAAAAACTTGTGGATTTATGCTTTCGTAGAGATAAAAATGTAATTAATGTCAAAACGAATATTCTAATAGAGAGCATCCATGATTTCGTTGTCCCAATAGATTTTCAGATTGAGAATTTTGATGGAAGATATTGCGGACCTGGCTGTAATATGGCAGAAGATCTACCAAAGTTCAAATTCAGTCAAAATGAGGAAGGCGAAGACTAAATTATCTTTTTTAATTCTTGAAAAAGTAATAATATAAAAAAAATAAGTTATTTCTCAATTGCCCCTGCTAAACCTTTTGCTTTAGCAATTTTGTATTTACAGGCATCACCACATCCATCTTCTAGAGTTGGGTTATGGTCTTCAGAATCGAAATCGATTGGTAAGATAAAATCTTTTGCTATATCAATTACAACCTCCATTGAGGCATTAGTAATCTCTGGATTGTTTCGAAAATGATAATTCACAATATTATCCAATTTTTGAAGCTTTGAGCTCGCAAGCAAGATACAGATGTTATGCTCGCCCGATAATCGAAACGCATTAAGCATAAAGGGACAATGTTTAGCCATGTCCATAATCTCATCAGGATTTTTGGTTTTTATTTCGACGGTTGCTAAATGTAAATCTACCTTCTTAAAATTTATCCCCGGCTGGAATTGCAAAATACCATTTTTTTCCAGCTTTTTTATTCTCATTCCAACAGTTGGTTGTGATCTATTGATTTTTGTAGCAATCTCTGTATGAGTAAGGTTAGGATCCTCTTGGACAAGTGAAATAATCTGCTTATCTACATCATCAAGCTTTAATTTTTCTGAAATCATAATATACTTTATTATTTTTTTTTATCCTAATTATGTAAAAATATTAGTAACTTATATTTATTTTTCATAAGTTTCTATTTATTTTTCATAAGTTACTTATTTTTACCTAAATTCAAAAGTAAAAAAATTTTATAAAAATTAATCGTTATTAATCTGAATTTGAATGAGGAAAAATGAGTATTTGGTTTTTAATTTCTTTGGGATGTATGGTTTTAGATTTACCGCTTCTCTTTTTATCAGTCGAACATATTAAGCTAGAAAATAAGTACGGAAAGGATAGAGGTCTAAAAATCGGTAAAATTTTAGGAATGATATCCGGTTGGAGTTATTTTTTGTTCTGGTTTGGTATCTGGATTTCTCCTCAACCAAGATTTACAATTCCGTATCTAGATTTAACCTTATTTGTAATCCCATTATTGAACATCTCTATTCCACTTTTTCATCTTATTTTATTCATCCCTTTTATAATACTGGGAATATGGTTTGGAATTGTAGGTGTAAAGGGGACTACTTTAAAAGTTTCAGAAACTCATAAAGCAGAAAAAGTCATTACATCTGGTATTTATTCTACTATAAGACATCCTCAATATTTTGGCGGAATTTTATCTCATATTGGAATAACGTTCTTATTATCTTCGTTTTATTCTCTTATATCAACACCGTTAATTATATTGATTAATATTGTATTGTGTTGGAAGGAAGAAAAAGAGCTGATTAAGGAATTTGGAGAGGACTATACTGAATATAAGAAAAATGTACCAATGTTCTTTCCAAAAATAAAGAGGGCTAATAAATAGTGTTACTAATGGAAATTTTAGAACTCTAACAATGGAATTTTGTTGCAATAGTAAATCATTTTACCATCAAATTTAATCTGAACAGTAATAATTTTAATACTCTTGTTCTTCGCTTCACTTAAATTTTTAGAAAATTTAGGATCCATCTCTATATTTGGAGCAAAACCTTTAGCTTTACGAAATATTAAAAAAAAGATGATTCCATTATGATCAATAATTTCCCTTACATGTCTTGCCCCACGTTCTGTAGGCGCATCTGGGAAGAGTGCGATGTTATCTTTTACTAAAGTTACTCCCTTAACTTCTAATGGTATACCATCCAGAAGAAAATCTATCCTGCTATTCCCAATCTTTACTTCTTTCCGCATTTCTTTAATATTTGAGAACTCAGGTAATAATTTAAAAACTTCTTGAGCAATGTTAGAATGCAAGGCAGTGTCAATAAGAACCCACTCATCATCGGTTTTAACAGCCTTAATATAATATTTCAATTTTCCACGAGAATGAGTAAATAAGACCTCAGTGCCTTTAATAAGTAATTCTGTTAATCTGCCGGGATCGTGAATATGGGCGTTTTCTACGATTCCGTTATATTGTATTTCACCGATAAATCTGTTAGGTCTCGAGATGAATGTTCCTTTCATTAAGTTAGGAATTTCAAATAATGGGGTCTTATCAGTATCCATATTATTATAATATATAATCTTAATAGATAAAAAGAAATTTTTATTTGATTAATCATAATGGGAAAAACAGAAACTCAATCTACATTTGAAAGCTATGAATTTCATCATATAGACATTTCAAAATGTGCTCAATGTCAAGAGTTTTCCTGTGAAGAAGCCTGCTTTAGGGGAATTTATCAAGTAATTAATAAAGATTCTACTCCTAAATGCATTGTAGTGCGAGATCGTGAGGACAGATGTGTAAAATGCCACATTTGTACTACCGCCTGCAAATATCGGGCAATTAACATTGATTAGTAATATTTTGTACATTACTATATAGAAGATTTTAAATGATTTTATTAATTTTGATCACTGGGATTAATTAAATAGTAAAGACTACAGCTAAGGTGAGTGAAATTCAAGATAGAGGAGGTTTGGCACTAATGGGAATTTGTACGAGAGTTATGATTCTACTTTTTTACTTATCAAGTATTATCTCTATGTTTTCGGATCCATCAAATGTCCCAGTGGATTTTAGATTAAGCTATACTTTTATAGGAATAGGTTTGCTGCTTTTAGGTTTTGCACTCTTCTTTCTTAGTTTTATCCAAGATTTTATTAAATATAGAAGGGATAAAAAAAGGTAATTCAAAAGGATTTAACATTTACAATTTCCACAACAAGTCCCTTTTAAATTTATTTCACCGTACTCGAGATTCAAATCTACTGGTAACACAAAATCATTAATAACGTCAGATATCACATCGATGTGAACATCACAAACTTCAGGATCATTTCTAAAATGATGATTAACAACATAATCAAGATCTTTAAGACTTAAACCGATTATCAAAATACTCATATTAGATTCACCACTTAATCGAAATGCGTTTAACATAAAGGGACATTTTTTTACCATCTCAATAATTTTTCTTGGATTTTTTGTTTGAAGCTCAACTCTCGCAAAACAGAGATCAGCTACTTTTATATTAATACCAGCCTGATACTTCAAAACACCCAAATTTTCTAATTTTTTAATTCTCATCCCTACTGTGGGTTGGCTGCGATTTACATGATTAGCGATTTCAGTGTGAGTGAGACTTGGCTCTCTTTGAATTAGATCCATTATTCTACAATCAATTTCATCAATTCCAATTTTTTCACTTATCATAATCTTTTCCCTACTTAATTGATATAACAAAGATGATCGATAAATTATATTCGATCATCGCGATACCACGATACATAAATATTACGATATCATAATATTTAAACTTTTGTGTCACTTGTATTATTATAAAAACATTAATAATCCATTAAAACAAGCTTTAAAAACTA
>JBHLLI010000054.1:0-25908 GCA_048885765.1 Candidatus Hermodarchaeota archaeon | reverse complement strand
AGATAAAGATGGCTATAGATTATGTGATGCGTGTAAATCTAAGAATCCTCTTGGTGATTTAGCTTGTATATATTGTGGTCATATCAAAATCATGCTTTAAAAAAGAGAGAATAAAATTATGGAAAATTTAAATGAATTTGATATTCAGGTTAAAAATGTATACAAATTATATGGTAATATTAAGGTTTTAATCGAGGTTTCGTTTAATGTTAAAAAGGGAGAAATTTTTGGATTTTTTGGGCCCAATGGTGCATGAAAAACCTCTATGCTTTCTATTATTGAATGTTTACGAAAACAAGATAGTGGATCGGTATCTGTATTGAATATGGATACAAAGAATAAACCTAATATAATAAAAAGAAAAATTGGGGTAAAATAAGATGAAAAAATCAATAATAATCATTGAAGCAGGTGTTGCAGGCTTATCTGTAGGGTGTTATACACGAATGAATGGATATAATACACAAATCTTCGAAATGCATAACATGCCTGGAGGAGTTTGCACAACATGGGAACGTAAGGGATATAAGATTGATGGATGTATCCATTGGTTGACTGGTATTAAATCAAGAAATAGTTTTTACCCTATATTTAAAGAATTAGGGATATTACAAGGACGAGAGATGGTTGTTCATGAGGATTATGCACGAATTGAGGGGCAAAATGGTAAAATCTTTGTTGTACACACAGATATTGATCGCTTGGAGCAGCATATGAAAGAATTAGCTCCTGAAGACAAAGAGGCTATAGAAGATTTCACAAACGGGATTCGTAATTGTATTAATTTCCCCCTCCCTATTGAGAAACCAAATGATTTATTTAATTTTATTGATGTGATTAAATTAATACGTAAGATGCGTCCTTATTTTAAGGTTCTTAAGAAATGGGGTAATGTTACAATTCAAGATGCTTCCAAATATTTCCAAAACCCCTTCTTACGTGAAGTATTTCCTTTTATTTTCAATCTTCAAAATCCCCCAACATTTCCAATGTTAGCGATTCTTACAACTTTTGCTTGGATGCATCAAAAAGTGTGTGGTTATCCAATTGGGGGATCTCTGGAGCTTTCTAAATCAATAGAGAAACGTTATCTTTCATTAGGAGGGAAGATCCACTATAGATCGCGTGTCGTTAAAATTTTAGTTGAAAATGATAGGGCGGTTGGTGTACGGTTGGCTAATGGTGCTGAATATCACAGCGATATAATTATTTCAGCCGCTGATGGTCATACAACTATATTTAACATGTTAGATGGTAAATATATAAATAAAAAGATCAAGAATTATTACGATCATATGCCAACCTATAAACCATTGGTTTACATAGGACTAGGTGTGGCACGCTCGTTTGAAGAGATACCACCTACAGTAACCGGAACTGATTTTCCCCTAAATGAACCAATTACTATAGGAGGACAAGAACGGAACAGATTGAGTTTTCAGATATATAATTTTGATCCTACATTAGCACCTGCGGGAAAATCATTTATTAGAGTTCATTTCGCATCGGATTATGACTATTGGAAAAAATTAAGAATGGATTCTGAACGATATAAAGCTGAGAAGGAGAAAATTGCTAGCCAAGTAATTGCTTCATTAGATAAACGGTTCCCTGGTTTAGCAAAACAAGTAGAAATGTATGATGTGGCAACACCAATTACCTTCGAGCGATATACTGGAAATTGGAAGGGGAGTTTCCAAGGTTGGGAAGAATCAATAAAAACTTTAAGGTTGAGAATGAAAAAGACTCTACCGAGATTAAAAAATTTCTATATGGCTGGCCATTGGGTTGAACCCGGTGGAAGCATCCCGTCGTCGGTTATGTCGGGTCGCCATGTAGCACAAATTATCTGTAAGGTAGATAAGATTAAATTTAATTCTTATACTCCTTAAATACATTTTTTATAGAAAAAATAAAGAAAAAAAAATTAGGATTGAAGCTTATACTTCATTTCGATGTAGAAATCCAGCGATTCTGGGTTGCGTAATGCTCCACGATTGGCAACTTCCATGCCGTGGATGATTTTGGTCACTGCAATTTCGACTTTTTTGTTGCTAAAAGTATAAGGAATACCATCTGGGGGTGCAGCATAAATTAACTTTGGTACATGTCTTGGACTAGTCTTTTCTCTAATTGTTTGTTGTATTTTTGTTTTTAATTCATCTGTTAATTCATAGCCATCATTTAATAGAACGAACATGACAATGCGAATATCACCTTTATATTGTTGTCCGATTACTAATGAGTCTGAAATTTCAGGAAGTTGTTCTACAACATTATAGATTTCTGCAGTACCAATCCTTACACCTGAGGGTTTTAAAACAGCATCAGAGCGTCCCCAAAAAGTAATTCCACCTGTTTCACTATGAATTACTATATAATCTCCGTGCCTCCATACATTCTTTCCTGTATCTTTAAAGTGATCAAAATAAGCAGCTTTGTATTTTGTCATATTATCATCATCTCCCCAGAAATACACGGGCATAGAAGGAGCTGGTGCTTCACAAACAAGTTCTGCTTGTTCATCTTCAACAGGTTCTGCATTATCATTGTACGCTTCTACTTTCATTCCTAATGCACGTCCTTGCAATTCTCCAGAAAATACAGGAAGTATTGGTATCGCCCCAGCAAAACACCCATTGATATCTGTTCCCCCACTAATTGAATTGAAAAATAGATCTTTCTTAATTTCTTTGTATACATATTCAAAACCTTCGGGAGAAAGTGTAGACGCTGTCTGTGAAATTTCTCTTAATGAAGTTAAATCATATTTCTCAGTAGGTTTAACTCCAAGACCCATTAAATAATGTATAAAAGCAGCACTTGTTCCAAAAATTGAAATTTTATGTTTTTCTATTAACTCAAAAAACCTAAGAGGATCAGGATAAAGCGGGTTACCGTCATATAGGAAGACGGTTGCACCTACAGCTAATGCACTAATTAACCAGTTCCACATCATCCAAGAAGGAGCCGTGATATAATTAATAACGTCACTTCGTTTACAATCTGTAGAAAGAATAAGTTCTTTCAAATGATTTATAAGAACTCCTCCTCCACTCTGAACCATGCATTTTGGTTTGCCAGTTGTTCCAGAGGAGAACATTATATAAATTGGGTGATCAAATGGTAATTGTTCAAATTCCAGTTTAGGATCTTGATCTTTTGAAATGAAATCTTCCCAATTTACAGCTTTCGGAATACCAGTAACATCAGCTTTACCATCAGAGATATAAGAAATAACAATTACTTTTTCAATAGAAGGAATCGCATCTACAACTGCTTTTATATTATCCTTTATATTAAAGACGTTGTCTCTATAAAAATAACCATCGACTGTAAAAAGGATTTTAGGCTCAATTTGGCTAAATCTGTCTATTACAGCACTTGATTGAAGTTCAGCTCCACAAGATGCCCAGATTGCTCCTATAGCTGTAGTTGCTAGCATTGCAATAGGAGTCTCAATTAAATTTGGAATATATGATACAACTCGATCATTAATTTTAATTCCCAAGCCTTTGAGGGATTTTGCTAAACGAGTTACTGTTCTATTTAACTCAATGTAAGTCATTTGTTTTGAAACTTTAGTTTCGCCTTGAAATATAAATGCTAGTTGATCATCTTTAAACTTAAGTAGATTTTCAGCAAAATTTAACTTAGCACCGGGGAACCATTTTGTACCAGGAAATACACTTAAATTTTCAACAACTTTCTTATATGGTTGAGAAGATATAATACCAGAAAATTTCCACATAGCATCCCAAAAGTCAGATATCTCTTCCACAGACCATTTATAGAGATCTTTTCCGTTTTTAATATTTTGATTATAATTTTTATTGACAAATTCGATAAAACGGGTTGCTTCTGCTTTTTTAATCCAGTTTTCAGAAGGTTCCCACAGTTTTTTTCGCTCATCGCTCATGTTTTTCACAATCAATATCTATATTATGATACATAAAAATTGTTTAAAATGTATTAATGTTATTACATAATAATCATTAAAATAAGAATTAAACGTCTAAAGATAGAATTGTAAATAAGAATAACAGGAAAATATAATGTATCAAGAGGTTATTCCATTGCTTAAATGCCCCACTTGTAATAAACAACTCACTCTTATCGAATCAGTAATCGAGGGAAACGAAATAATTGAGGGGAAACTAGGATGTGATTGTAATGATTTTTGGGAAATAAGAGATGGTGTGCTAGATTTCAAAGTAGAAGAACAAGAGAGTGTGAATAGATGGAGTGAGTTAACTAAAGATATGACCTTCGACGAATTAGATGAGATGATTTTGAGTAAAACCCCTCAAAATCAACAAGAACTTACCCAGAAGACAATAAATGATGTAATTAATTATCTCAATCAGAATAAACCAAAATTTGCTGTTGATATTGCGACAGGGAGGGGCATGATGTTAAACAAATTAGCAAAAGAGTTAGAGTTTGAGTTCCATTTGATATGTACTGATCTTAGTTTTGTTGTTCTTAAAGCAGATAGAGAAAAAATACAGGAATTTAATCCAAAACCTAAAGTTAGTTTTGTATCATGTGATGCGACCAATCTTCCTTTTTTCGATAATAGTTGTGATTTAGCATTGTCGTTTATGGGAATTTCTAACATGAGAAATTTAATTCCTAAAGCATTAAAAGAATCATATAGAATCCTGAAACAAAATAGTATTTTTTTAAATAGCACCATCGTAATAAAAGAAAATTCTGAAGGTTATAAGTTATTAAAAGAAATTCTTAGTGAGCAGAAAACAGAAGAATTTGAAGAGTTTTTTTTAGTTAATAGTGTAGTTAAATTCCACAATGATGCTGGATTTGCAGAAGTAAATTACAAAAATATTGGTGAAAGTATTGGTGAAAAAAACGAACTAGATCTATTGCCTTTTGAAGGAGAATGGTTTAGTATTGGAAATTTATATGCTAAAAAAGTTAGAGAGAAAGGACAATCAGCTGAAGATGTTGCCAAAATCATGGTTGAAAATATGAGAGCTAATATGAATAAACCTAATTTTTGGATAGAGAGAGAAGAGATAAGACAAAAAGCTGTTAATGAAGTACTAAAAAAGAGAGAAGAAAGACAAAGGGAGAATGAATAAATCATGTATTTTCTCAATTCTTTAAATTGTTTTCTCGCATTTTCTTGAAATCGACATATTCACATACTTTAGCTAAAGCATTTACTGGACGATCCCATAGTTTAAAAAGAATTGCTCCATTTTTTCTGAGCTTCTTCGACCAAGGAGCGTTAAAATTCATTGGGTTGATGTATAATATTGGTATTGAATATTTCTTACTATTCTTTATAGTAGGCTGGAGTAATTTTTGAGCTAATGCTTCTATATTTTCATCTGGTTGATGGCGAAATTCAGCATGTTTTCCTATTTGATCAAATTTAAGATATTCGTCTAAGACTTCTTGGAATCCTACTACCCCATATTGTATTATTGCATCGATTTCACCAGATTTCATCAAGATCTCAGGTAAGGTTATATAAAAATAAGGCAAATCCATATCAAAAGTACAATCTACAGGATTTTTAAAACTTGCTGTAAGAGGTGAAGCTCTTTTTAACTCTTCTTGAAGGGAAATTGAAAATTCTGGCACAATTAACCCATGGTTTTCAGCGTTATTCGCAACCATTGCACCTGGACCTCCTGAATTGGTTATAATACCAATTCTTTTTCCTTTAGGGATTACTCCCTTTGAAATAATTAAAGCAATATCTAAAAATTCTTGAACATAATTGGTTTTGATAATACCAGTCTCTTTAAAGAGTCCATCATATATTTTAGAATTTCCAGCTAAAGAACCTGTATGGCTTTGTAATGCACGATTACCTGCTTTTGAACCACCCACATAAATTGCTATTATTGGCTTTTTCGGAGTAATTTCTTTTGTTAATTCTAAGAATTTCTTCCCTCTTTTTATCTCTTCAATATACAAACCTATTATTTCAGTATATTTATCGTCTTTATAGTACTCTAAACAATCTACAATATCAATGTTTGCTTCATTTCCTACCGATAAAGATCTACCTAACCCTAAATCCAAATTTTCTGGGTCATACCAGATATGGCAAGAAAGAGTACCTGATTGAGAAGCTATTGAAAATTTACTTCTCTTAAGATCTTCCCAAATAAAGATATTAAAGGATTGATTTTCTTCTTCTGGTCCATACCAATTATTATAAACACCCAAACAATTAGGCCCAATAAATCTAATTCCATATTCCTTAGCAATATCATTGATTTCTTCTGTAAGGGAATTTTTTCGTTCATCAATTAATTCTCGAAAACCTCCAGAAATCAATAGGATTCTTTTTACTCCTTTTTCTCCACATTCCCTAAAAATTTGAGGAACAATTTTGGCGGGAAGGACAATCACCACTAGATCTGGAATTTCAGGAACGTTTGCGATAGTTTTATAAGCTTTAAAACCCATGACTGATTCTAACTTTAAATGTATTGGAAATACTTTGCCTTTATAACCAGATTTAATTAGATTCATGATTTGAAGGCTAGCTAAGGAATTTCCTTTGTTATTGGCACCGTAGATGGCTAAACTTCTTGGATTTAAAAATTTGTGGAGAAAATGGGTATCATTCATATATTTTCACTTATATCAGAAAATATAGCATGATTTTAAAACCTAAATTATTGAAAACTAAAGAAAAAAATTACATATTAAAAATAATCAGGTGCCGTTACTTTCGGAATTTTAAATTTCCAAAAATTAGTGATACTTGGAATCAATACAAACAAGGAAAAATAGGAAAATCGATCCTAATTAAAACGGGTATAAAAATACTTGGTAGCATTTTCGTAAAATTGGTGCTTGGCCTTTAATATGATTTCAGCAGTTAACTATTTATATGTGAAGATCTCTTTCACTACAATCCCTAGTGAAGGTAAACTATCTATGTCAAATTCTTGAGAGGATTCAACAGCTTTATTTAATTTCTCCCAAATTTCTGGTTTATTTTTTATAGAATCTGAGAATTTTTTTAGTTTCTTAACTGCAGGATAAGATTGTCCCTTACTTACATAACAGACTAAAAACGGTTCAACTGGTTTTATGAAGATAACATTTTTCCCGATTTTTACACGATCGATCGTTTTTGAAAAGATTTCAGAACTAAAAGTATTAAATGCAGATATGAATGAGCTAAAGAGGTCACTATAATCCCAATCCCCTTTAAAAGTATGTTTAAAATAAGTATCCCCAGCATCACTCATAATTAAAAGTAATATTGGATTTTCTTCAATTAAATCAGGGGGTTCTATCATCTGTTTCCCCAGCATATGATTCAAAGTTTCGTCGACATCAACAAATTTTAAACGTTCTGAAACGGGAGCATTAATATTCTTCAAATTTTCCCATTTTTCTAACTGTTCCAATAATTTATCGTGCTCGTTTGAAATTGTTCTAGCTAATAAATGAAGTCCATGCTTATCAGCTATATGTTCACCTTTAGTGAAAAAACTCCTTGCCTCTCCCAGATTCATTTGAATTAATGAGAATTTGCCTAGTAATAGATTTGTTTCTGCTAATAAACGAAAAGAATCTTGTTGTTCAGCAAAATCCATCAATCGTTCAATTTGGAGAATTAATCCATTTAAAACTTCTTGGTTATTGTATAATTGAAGTTCATTCAAGAAAATATCGCACAAATGAAGAATAGCGCGCTCAGTGATTTCCCAATTGATAATATCCTCTTTAACAATCTGCTGTAGTATTTTTTTGGCTTTTTCTTGATCAAGAGAATTTGAACTCATTTTTAATATTAAAGCTTTATTAATACGATATGCTAGATCAGACATCTTATTTGGTATTTGTTCTTTGATTTGCTTTATGCGTAGTAAATACCCCTGTGCTTGCTCAAGAGAATTAGTATCTAGAGAAACAATAAATAGAGAATCTAGACCACCCAATATATGCCAATTACTGCCGATTTCTTCCCAGATCGTAAGATTACGTTTTAGAACTTCCATAGCACGATTTAAATCCCCCTTTTGTCGGTATATTAATGAACAATTGTTAAGGCATTGTGCGATGATATTTTTATTACCTATTTCTTCAGCAAGTGCCATACTCTGCTTAGTATAATCTAACGCATGGTCTAATTCACCTTTCATGCCATTTATGACACCAAGATCTTTAAGGGTTACCCAATCATCACGTTTACGGTAAGATCTTTGAATCCTTAAACAACGTTCTAGATAATCCAAAGCTCGATCTAAATCACCACCTCTACAGTAATATTCACTGTTTTGTTGCAGAGCTAGTGCTAATTCCTTTTTATTATTATATTGTTCTAATATTTTAAGACTCTGTTCTCCATACTCTAAGGCTTTGTTTATTTTACCGGTTTTATAAAAATAGAATTTACTTCTGATTAATTTCAAAAGAGCATCTTTTTTTGTATATTCAGATTGTGGTTTTATTGTAAGATTTGCTAGCAAATCTTCACCTTTAGAAATTAATGGTAAAACAAAGTCTAATTTTCTTAGCGCTAATAAAATCCAAGCCTTAGAAATATGACTATCCACTAGTAAGGATTTATTTTCCAATTCTTGACTCATGGTGTATGCCTGTTCAGCAAATTTGAGAGCATCTGCATATACACCAATTTCAAAATAGATATTACTCTTAAGAAGGTGCCAAGAAACTTGGTCTTCAAGAGTTAAATCTTCTCTTTTCTCAAAATTTTCTATAGAATCTAGAGCTTTAAAATATAAACCCTGAGTAAAAAGTTGGTTTATGTTTTCCAAAATATTATTGGTTAAATTTTGCATTGATTAACATTTTAGAATATTTTAATGTCACTTTACTAGATGGTTTCTCACCCTCTTATATATGACTCAAAGACTAAAAAAAGAACTGTAAAAAAGTATTTTAAAAATTTTTAATTCTAAAACTTCATGGTTAAAATATTTGAAGATTTAAGGATTCTTGACTGCTCGCAATTTATCTCCGGCCCTTGGACTAATACATTTTTCGCTGACCAAGGAGCAGAAGTAATAAAAATTGAACCTCCGCCTTTTGGAGAGGCTTTCCGGTTATTTGTTCTTTATGATAAAACAATATTTCCACTATTCTCTATTTTAAATAGAGGTAAAAAATCTATATCACTTGATTTAAGAAAGGAAGAAGCAAAAGAGATCTTCAAAAAGTTAGTGGAAAAATCTGATGTTCTTGTAGAGAATTTTGTAAAGGGTACAATGGAAAAATGGGGATTAGGATATGAACTGTTGAAAGAAATTAATCCACGGTTAATATATGCAAAAATATCAGGTTATGGAAACGAAGGAATAGAGCAGTTTACTCAAAAAACTGCGTTTGATATTATTATTCAAGCCCAAGCAGGAATTCTCGATGCTTTAGGTTTTAAGGAAGGTCCACCAAGGTTACCAATAGCAGATTATACAGCGGGACATATCGCTGCAATAGGGATAAGTCAAGCATTATATCATAGGGAAAGAACAGGAAAGGGTCAGTTTATTGATATATCGATGCATGATATCATGTTCGCTATAAACATTAGAGCTCAAGCAAAAGAGTTTATTCCAAGAGCTCAACATATAGACGTAGCTTCAAAATTTTTACCTATTTACAATCAATATCACTGCAAAGACGGATTAATTGTATTAACTACTTTAACCGAGAACCAGTGGATTCGTCTGTGCGAGAATGTATTAAGGAAGCCTGAATTAGTTAAAGATCCTAAGTTTGATAATATAATTAAAAGATTTGATTACATTGAGATTTTAGACGAAATAATTGAAAATTGGAGCAAAAATTTAACTAGAGATGAAGCTATCGAACAATTAGAAGCAGTAAGAATTCCTTGTGGGAAAACATTAAGAGTAGATGAAGTCCACAATCATCCAAATCTTAGAGAAAGAGGAATGTTAATTGATCAATTTGACTTTTCTAAATGGGGCGTTGAAAAAGCAACAATCCCTAATCGTTTGATAAACTTCTCAGATACTGTAGGTTCTGTTGAAGATTTTGGTCCCGAATTTGGTGCACATAACGAAGAGATTTATTGTAATTTGCTGGGTTATACTAGAGATGAATTAATACAGTGGGAAAGAAAAAAATTAATTTGAAATGTAGGATAGTCCATAATTATGACTAAAGTTTTAATCCTATATGGAACACGATATGGAACTACAAAAGAAATCTCGGATGAAGTTGAGAAGAAAATTCAAGAAAAGGGAATTGATACAGAGAGTTATAATCTAAAGGAACATAGTATTAAAGAAATTCCACCCTTAGAAAACTATGATGGTTTAATAATAGGGACAGGAATTAAAATGGGTATGTGGACAAAAGTCGTTAAAAATTTTCTTCTAAAAAAAAAATCAGAGCTACAGAATAGGCAAAGTAAATTAGGATTTTATGTTTGCTGCGGAGAAGCTACGAAAAAAAGTGGTGGAATAAATGAAGCTATAAATAAGTATATTACTTTAAAATTTGAGAAATATGGGATTAAACCTGAAATAATTGATGCTTTCGGTGGAGCTTATGATCTAAGGGAAGGATCTTCTATAAGTGGTATGACAAGAAAGATTATCATTGCTGCATTGAAAGAAGAGGAAGGAATCGAAGATCCTGATGGTAAAATGCACGATTACCGAGATTGGGAGCAAATCAAAGATTTTGCTTCTAAATTCTGTGAGCTCCTGAATAATTAAAGTACTAGTTAATAAACTGCTGTATTTAACAAAAAGAAGTATGGATTTTAATATTTTAAAAGATTTATATAATAAACATTAAAAATTTGTGAAATAAAATGAGTGATGAAGGAGAAGAAAAAGAAAATTTCATAGAGAAACTGAATAAATCTTTTACAGATTTCTTTGGAAACATTTTCGGTGAAAGTGGGCGAGATTTTATGGAAGAAGCTTCTGAAAAAATCAAGAATTTCTCTTCTGAAGCAATTAAGAAAGTAATGGAATTCAGTGATGATGCGCTTGAAAGACTTAATTTAAATGAAAATGAACAAGTAGTAAAAGCTCGCGATAGTATAGAAGATGTTTTAAAGCAAGCGGGGCTCTTAAAAGAAGATGAGGAAGAAGAAGAATTTTAATTTTCGTTTAGAAGTAGAGATCTAAATTTAAACTATTTCTTTATTTATTTTAATTTTAAAATAATTTTACTTAAAATTAGTCTAGTATACTTTCGCATTTTTTAAGAAGGACTTAATTTCTTCTTGGGTGGCATTGAACAGTTCTGATATTACCATTAAGGATGTCGTTTCATCCATACCTAAACCTCGGTAATCTTGCCATAATTTTATCCATGTTTCTTTCTGAGTATATTTATCTGGATGTTCTGCTTGTATATGAGCCCAGTATGGGTGTTCTAGCTCAATTCCGCAATAAGGACAATAACGAGATTCTGATTCATTCATAAAAATACTCCCTAACCTTATTTATTACCAATATTTTTTTTGAATAATGTAATAAATCAATGTTAGTATTAAAAACTTATAATTTCAAAAAATTAAAACATTTGCATTTAGAGATTAATGAAGAATAAATTATAACTTGGTCTTTTTTGTGCAAATTAAGCATTTAGTCTAAAAATAAATATGAAAATAAATATTAATTTTTTAATAACAATTATCAGTTAATTATGTACTAAATGAAATAATTGATTCTATATTGAAGGAACTTTACGAGTTAGGATTTGTATTTCGAGGATTTGTCCTTGTAAACCACGTAATGAAAGAAATCCCGGTTCAAAAAGAATCTGGTATAAATAAAGATCTTAGAGGGGCTTTTATTTCAGCAATTAATACATTTGTTGATGCGGCATTTAAAAACAATTCTATGGAATATTTAGAATCTGGAAATATCTTGTTTATCTTTAAAATTGCTGAAATTCAATCAGGAGATAATTATATGAAAGAACCAATTATTTTATATGGATTAGTTGATAAGTCGAAAAAGAAATCGGATAAATTAGTTAGGAAATTTTTTGAAAGGGTAGAACCGGTTTTACAACTATTTATTCAAAAGTATAATGAAGTTGATTTCACGGAATTAAATCAATTTGAACCATTTCAAGAAACAATAGAAGAATTTTTTATAAAAAAACCTCAAGAATAACTACTCAACCAAACTCCATCCTTTTGGTTTTGCTCGAGAATATTGAATTTTGCCTTGTTCCTTCAGATTATTTATTTCGTTATCAATTTCACTATTTGAAAAACCTTTTTCTTTAATATCATTTACAAATTCGGCTTTTGTTGGTACTAATTTCTTTTCTTTTAGATACTCAATTATAGTATCTTCCAAAGATCCCCCTCCACTAACTTTAGCTTTAGGTTCACTATCTAAAGCTGCTCGTAATTTTTCCTTTTTTGGCGTAACTGTTTCTTCAATGACTAGTGGTTGTACTTTGGGTTTTGGCTGTTCTTCAACGATGACTTCAGCCTCGACTTCTTTTGGCATTTCCTTCTCAATTTCTTCGCTAGGTAGACTCCATACAGGATATGTCACTTTCTCGTACACAACTGATTTCTGTGTTTTTAGAAGCGCGAATTCATCTAAGATTTCATCTTCTGAATAGCCTTGTTTTGACAATTCTTTCATTAAATCTTTTAAATGCCCGTGTTCTTGTAAATAAGTGAATATATGCTCCCTCATGTTAGTTGGAACATCTTTTATTTTCGCAATTTCACTTTTTAAATCAGTCTTTTTACTCTCCTTAATCTCATCGATTTTAATTTTCTCTGGAATTGTTAATGATTCTTTCTGACCCCACTCAAAATCAGTAATATTTCTAATTGTGCGATCATATCCTCCAAAGACAATATGTTTTACATTCTTATCTTCTCCTGTAAGATAACATACATTTTTAATGGAGGTAGCTACCTTTGTCTTCCATTTTAATTCAAATTCTTGTGAGTCTAGAGAAGGATTATGAAAAACTTTTAAAGAGCCGTCTGCACATCCAGCAACTATCTCTTTTGCGTTATCACCGTCAATATCTTCTATTAATAGTGAAATTGGACGCCCCTCTTCAGTATTAATCTCTTTAATTGGTTCGCCTTCACTATTTAAAACCTTAATGAATGGATCATCTGTACTAATTAAAATTTCATTTAATCCGTCATTGGTTACATCTCCAATCTTAATATCATTGATTTGAGCTGCAAAATTTTTCTGCCAAATTATTTCCATCAAGTTGTTTTCGAAATGGATTAATTGAACCTTTCCATTTTTAGTACCAACAACTAATCCATAAACAGGATTATCCTCATCTGGTAACTTTATGAATCCCAATGTGCAAGTTGTTACCCATGAATCATAATATAAAACAAATTTTGGCTCTTTTTCCTTAATATCAGTGAAAATTCTAAGAGTCTTATCATCACTTCCGAACATTAATTCAATATTCCCATCTCGTGTAAAATCTCCTGCGATACAGCAATTGATTCTTTTAGAAGCCTTATACCGCATTAATCCTGTGAGCTTTTTTTTATCAACATTTAATTTTAAAACCATGAAATTTCCATCACCAGCCCCCACTAATACTTCGTCACATCCATCTCCATCAAGATCTATAGAATAACTGCATCTACACCATCCATCAAAAGCTCTATCATCAACGATATTCATTTCTTCGTCCATTAAATAAAGAGTTTTATCATGTCCCCCAAACACAAGAAAATTATTATTTTTACATTTCAAAACTGAACAAGTTAGCACTGCATCAGGACATTCAAACATCCAATTCAGCTGATAACGTTTTCTTAACATGGTTTCTCAAGACTAATTTAAAGTAGTAATTAAATTAAACTTCGTTGTTTATTCATTTAATAATTATCTCTAAAGTTATTAAATTATAAATATAAAAAATAAAAAAAATAAAAAATGCTTTAGTAAAATTAAAGCGCTAATTGGGCATCTGAAGGTGAGTATTTACCTTTACCTGTTATTTCATATGTGATTTCTAGTTTTTCTCCTATATCCAAAAGTTCAATATCCCATTTTAATGTATCTTCACCTACTTCATCAGTGATTTCCGGAGTCATAGAATATGTACCATATTCGAATAAATCTGGAACCTTATCAAGTAATATTAAATTATTTAGTTTAGATTCACCGATGTTTTCAAGTGTCAATATAATTCTGTAATTTCCGAGATCTCCAATTGGAACAACTTCCTTTCCAATTCTAAATTTACGTCTAATGTGCATTGCCTCAATTACAGGAACTTCTGGTTTAAACTCCAATTCTTGACTTACAGGATATGTGTTTGCTAGATAGATGATTTCAGATTCAAAAGTGGATTCACGTGCAGGATTTACACAATGAATAGGATATTCAAACTCTAAAGTTGAGTCTGGTTTAAACATTTCGGTACTACTGTCTCTCAAATCGCGTAGATCAATTTTGAAAGCTTTATCTTCGAAACTTACTGCTCCTGCAGAAACTTCAACTTCTTCTCCATCCCATAATAATTTGATTTCATCTGCCTTTGGAGGTTCATATTCATCAGTAAAGTACTGTTGAATAATAGTAACTTCATCAAGTGGTGCTGAGCCATTATTCACCATTTTAAGAGTTGCAATAACATCCTTTGTTCGATATGTTGGTACTTCGGTTAAATTATAAGACATAACGCCTGTAATGCTTCCGATTTCTAATATGACATCTGATAGAGCCATTGTTCCATTGACTATCGTCTGAAAATCTGGCATTACTCTAAATTCTAACTTCTTTCTAAAAGTTGGATATTCATCACTCTCATATTGCCATTTTGTCGAATGCCATTGTGCACCACTTGGTAACATTGGAACATCATTTGGATCGATATCTACAAATTTCTTTCTCTCATCTTCTGGAGAATACACATCTGCGTTGAAGAGTTGTATGATAAACTCGGATGAATTATCAAATACAAGTTTACAATCGAAAATACCAGGTTCCTCATCTCTCTCGACGGTATCTACATAAAACTTATTTCTTGTATAAGCATCAAATTTGTCTATTGCTAATCCTTCAGCATAAGACGATGCTGCTTGATAAGTAACTTCAATTGTTCCGGTTCTTCTTTTTGTAATATCAGTTACCATAATATTGCATGTAAATTTGCACATTACAGTATAATCTGGAGGTAATTTATCTATAGTCCAGATTATTTTATTACCTTCAATTTCAGCACGTCCTTCGGTAGTATCTTTAATAATTGGATTTGTAAAATCATTAGGAATATTTTTAACAACTTTAATGTTTGAAACAGGTTTGTCAAACATACTTCTCATTCCTATTGCGAAAGCTACAACATTATCCCTATCAATCGAAATTCCGAAAGACTCTAAACCTGTTTCTACAAGAGTTCCTCCATCGCCCCACGTTTCACCTTCCATTTCTAGTTCTTCCTCCTCTTCTTCTTCCTCTTCTTCTTCAGCTTTTGGTTCAGATGGGGGTTTGGAAGAGACTCCACTTGTCTTATCTTTTAGTTTTAAAAGCTCCTTTTCAATATCATTGATATTTAACACATCATCAGCATTAGGAAGTGTACTGATAAATTCTTTAACAATCAATAAATTTTTGATATCTTTGGTTATCTTAAAATTTCTCGAGTCAATATTATCTGGAGATTCAGTACCCAGTTCTCTGATAGATATATCCTTCGATTTCAAATCTGTACTGCCTATCTTCTCGAGAGATACATCAACATCCCATAATCTATCAACATTACTAGGATTTTCAATGTTAAATTTTCCGCTGTGCGCAAAAGAATTGATGTTTGCATCATGATCTTGTTCAACCTCTACAGTTTCAATTATTTTTACTAAAGCTAATAAGCCTTCTCGATTACCGTCTTTTAAAACGATGCTACCTTCAAGTTTACCAGTATCTTCATCATAAGTTTCTA
The DNA here is from genome assembly GCA_048885765.1 of Candidatus Hermodarchaeota archaeon. Taxonomy (GTDB): domain Archaea; phylum Asgardarchaeota; class Lokiarchaeia; order Sigyniarchaeales; family SOKP01; genus Loki-b32. The sequence goes on along the minus strand of JBHLLI010000054.1, from coordinate 9,999 downwards.
TAACAGGTGTAGAAGTATCTCTATCAAGTAATTCAACTCTTCCTGTATCCATATCTTTTCGTTTCAAGGCATCAGCTATGAGTTCTTCTTCAGCTTCTGTTTTATCATAACCCATTCGTGTTGTCCGCGCTGGTGGTTTTTTTTTCTTATCTTTTTTAGCCATTGTAATATACCATGAATTTGTTTTGTATTAAATTGCAAATTATTTATCAATTAATAAAAATTAATCGGTGATCTAATTTCAACGTCAATCTTTAAAAAATTTACCAATAAAGAAATTCTTATTCTGTTAAAGGATTTTGTTGAATTATATTTGAATTTAATTTCTTCACTCCAATTCTTTTTAAGATACCATATTTCATTAGAATTTCTTGTCAAATTCTTTTGGAGTAAAAAGCGAAATTTGAGGTATTGCGAACTCAAAACCACACATAGGACACTTAATTTTTTTCTTTTCATTTAGTGTTTTTGAATTTCTGAAACTAAATCCGCATAACAGGCATACTATTACTTCATTCATCTTCGCTAGTTTTAGTACAGAATTATGTATTTAAATTTATCTTGAAATGAGAATCAAGATTAAATCATTCACATTACTGCCTGTTGGTCCACTTATTAATTCTGATTTCATTTTCTTAAAAAATGTATTAGAATCATTATGTTGAAGGTATTTTTCTGGATTGATGTTCATTAGAATCATTTGGTCAAGTAGGTAATTATCAATTAAAGCCCCCATTGCTTTACTATTTCCTTCAATTCCATCCAGATTTACGCCAATAATAATAAAATTATAATCAAATTTTTCCCTTTTTACATGGTTTAAGAAACTTAACAACATCTCTTGATTCCTTCCCCCTGTTCCTTTTCCTCTAATAGTGACAGTCAATTCACCGGTACCTATTAAAGCGATTCTTTCATAGATACCTGAATTTATTTTTTTTTGAATTTTATTAGAGATAATTTTATATAGAGATTCTCCAAATTCCCTTGCTTCGCCAATTATTGTATTGGAAAAATAATCAACCTCAAATCCTTCATTTGTTAAGAAAGAACTGACTTTTTCAGCTGCAAACCTTACACTTCCAATTAAGTAATTATGAACATTTTTAAAACATGGGTCCTTAGATTTTGGATTTTCTAAAGATGAATCAGAAAATCCTCTTGTTAAATGCTCTTTTACAGAAACTGGAATTTTATCCAAGAGATTGTAGTTCTCAATAATTTCAAAAGCATCTCTAAAAGTGGTTTCATCAGGTACAGTAGGCCCAGAAGCTATTGAATCTAAATTATCACCCACAACATCTGATATTATCAGAGAAATTAACGTCGCACCACTTGAATCATATATTTTTTTTGCTAGATTTCCTCCCTTAAAATCTGATATATGTTTTCTTATTGTGTTGATTTCATGAATGGATGTCCCTGAGGATAAAAGCAAAGAATTAGTTTCTTGTAAATCCTTAAGAGTAATACCATTTTTTGGCAATGGAAGTAAAGCAGAGCCACCCCCAGAGATTAAACATATAATAAGATCGTGAGCTGTTGAATCTTCTATGATTTTCATCATAGTGGAAGTACCTTTTATTCCATTTTCATTTGGGATTGGATGAGAAGAGAAATTTAAATCAATTTTACTTTCTTTTAGCGATTCTTGATTTTCAATGTCTGAGGGTACATTGATAATACCATTATAATTAAAGAATTTCGCTTTTGATAGAATCCTTTCAAGGGTGAATGCCATTTCACGAGTCGCTTTTCCACCTCCAATTATGTAAATCTTCTGGTACTCCCGTAAATCATATTTCTCATTACCAATAAGCAAATTATCTTCAACTACTCTTATAGATTTTTCCATTAAATTTTTTGGTTTCACAGCAGAAATTGCTCTTGAGATTGCTTGAAGACCTATTTTTCTGAAATTCATTTGAATTTTAGGCAGGCTTTTTTTAAGGATTTCAGTAGTATTTTTAATGAACAAGGATTACACTTTTAGTTTAGTATATGAGTATCTATGTTCTGATAGATAATCGTTTCCAATTTAATAAATTATTTGTGGAGAAAGAATTTTTTTATTTGAAATGAACAATAAAGAGTTATTTAGCGGCTAATGTATTTTACTTTAAATGAACATAATTTGCCATCTTTAACAATTAGTTCCCTGTAACCTCCTGCTGTATTAGGATTTTTATAACTTCCAAGTCCTAAGGCAGGAGTTTGTACCACAAACGGTCCTTTTTTTCTTATTGTTATAGGGTCATCATACATCTCTGAATAATTGTCATAATAAATTGCTGCGGGATTTTCGATTTTTTTTAGTTTAAATGGGGGTGCATCATATACACTCGATTTTTGTAGTCCTGGATCATCAAGTCTAAATTCGCGATTTGTATGGGTATGACCAGATAAAGTCAAGCTAGTGTAATTCTTACAAAACTCAACAAGTCTTTCCCAATTAGATGAAACACAACCATATTTTACATTAAAAATTCCATCTATGCGTGCATTTGACAAGGGTTTTCCCGTTTTTGCAATTAAGGATTCTCGAAATTCATTCATATTTATTTTTGTAAATCTACTTCCCTTTTTTTCAAACAAGTTAATACTATATTTCCTACCTTCTGCATTTAACGGAGGACCGTGTAAAAATAGATACGTATTAGTATTTTCGTCAATATGCGCATTAATATGGTTTTCTAAATATTTTATTTGTTTGAAAGAGACCCCTGTAACAGAAGGATGTCCCGTTATTAAATCCTTAAGATTTTTAAAAGAATCTGAACCTGAGTTTAAAATAATAAATAAGCTATTACCAAGTTTAATAGAAAAATCAGTTGATGAATTTATTTCAGAAAAATATCCTTTTAGGGCAAGAGAACTTTTTGTTATAGCACTAATAGGGGATGCAGAAAATAACTGATTTAACGCAATCGCCTCAGAGGCATTTAAGCCGATCTTTCTATACATTTCTCCCCATGTAATATCATAGGGGAACGGACGATAATCATGGTTTCCTAATGTAGTAAAGATTGGGCAATTTAATTCTTCGCCCCTCAAAACCCCTTTATTCTTTTCTTTTAAGGGAGTGTTTAGAACAATATTCTTAAAAATCATCCAATTACTATCTTCATAATTGAATTCAGTTAGATTCTCGATTTTTGTTGCTAATTTACTTAATATGGTATAATCTACAAGATCTCCCGTTAATACAATGAAATCAAGCTCATTTCTTAATACTTTGCGGTTCATTAATTTGATAAAAATGCGGAATTGATTATTGGAATTAATTAAACGTTTTCTCAAGGGTACTTTAATTTCAGATAAGATCTTTTCTTGGTCTGGCTTTTTTTTCGTAATTTTTAACTTTTTCTTTACTATTTCAAAAAAATCTTCCACATTTTCTACAATTGAAGATTCTGTCCATTTTTTAATAAGCTCATAAAGCCTATCATTCCTTTCTGCTAAGTGTAAATCCGTAGCGTGAATAAAGGTGAAATCTCTCCATTTTTGTTTTGAAACTACAAGTGAATGATAATTTATACGAGTATCGACGTAATTTATGTCAAACATTACAAAATTCCGTCCCTTAAGTAAGGAGAGCACTTCTTTACTAAGAGTGAATTCAATGTTGACTTTATAATATTTGTCTAATATACCATATACTTGATTTTTTTTTAGGATTTCTTGAGGTGTGAAATCTTCTATATTTGACACATCTTGAATGCCAGATACGGAACAATTTTCAAGAACCTTTATTTTAGGATAAATTGGATCGCCTCGTTGTAATCGAGATTTTAATTTCTTTATTTGTTCTAAGTCAAGATCTCCCTCTATTTTTGTCTTTAATTTATCTTGGAGTGCTCTTTTCTTCTTTCTTTGGAAGATTTTTTCTTTTAATTTTGAAAAGAATCCTTGTTCTTTTCTTTTAAAAATTAATCTGTATGACCATTTATAGTCAAATAAAGGGATTAGAGAGATTTGATTTGTAAGATATTCTCTTAATATTTGGGGATCTGGTTCAGAACTGATAAAATACAAATTTGCTTGCAGATGTTTCTTTTTTAATTTGTGATCTATCTTTAAAATAGACGGTTGACCCAAATTTGGATGAATTAGAATTAATTTTTCCGTAGTTACTTCTTTTTGTGGATTCAATATTATTTGGCTACTCAAATATTAAAACTATTTATTTCATATATTTCAAACAAATTAATTATTACTTACAAAATATTCGCGATATAAAAAGGTAATTACAACTTCACTTAATTGAAATGATGATATACAGATAGCAATGACTATAGATCAAAAAATGTATTGATTACTTCAAACCCTCATAAATGCGCTAGGTTGACGAATATTACGTTGTCTCCCCGAACTACTATGCTTCCAAGGTTCTCATGCTCTTCACGAATGTTACCTTCATCATCTTGATATTCAAAGATTTGGCTGGTCTCTTCAAGATAAAGGTTAAGATGTTCATCAAATCCGCCAAGACGTCCTCTAAAGAGTCGGTTACGCTTCACTTTAATGAGAATTATTTCATTAATTGATGATTTTAAATAGTCGATAGGCCTATTAGATCGTCTTTCCATATTTCAAAAACTCAAAAAAAAATTCTTCATAAAAAACTATTTATAATTACATTTAAATACACAGCTAATTAAAACCTTTCTATAGTTTTTATAGTCATATAGGTAAATACCCACATAAAACCCAACGATAATATTGTCTATTAACTACCCACAAAAAAAGCAATTGAATTATTAATTATTCATTTAACTTTTTATTAAATTATCTTTAATCAGCGAGTTATTGAGATTTTTTTCAATATCATAGTTTTTGATGTTTATAATGATTCTATTATAATCAGATTTTGCTTGGTTAACTAGGGGCTTGTATTTGTTTCCAAAAATGGTATCTATATTGCTTATGAAATGTTTTGAATGTAAAATTGAATGACAATTTGAACATAAACATATACATTTCTCGGTTTTTAATAAATAAGCAATTTCTTTTATATTAAGTCTTGAAATTTTGTCCCACTTTATTACAACCTCTTTTTGAGGTGGCAGGATATGGTGGAATCCAAGTGAAGGGAGATTTGTTTGTACTGTTATTTCTTCACATCCAACACATTTACCATAAAATAATTTTTCGATAATATATCTTTTTTTAATCCATTTTTTAATTTGGTACTTAGCTTTAGATTTGTAATATTTATTTTGATCTAATTTATTGACGATATATGGATTTTTTTCAAGAAATGAATTAATTTTATCTTTTATCTCATCTGGAGTATGAAGGAATAATGCTGGTAGAAGAATTAAGGATTTAAATACTTTATAATTAACCGATTCCATTAAGATATGACAATTCTTGCATAGAAGAATTACCTTATCCTCCTTTAGTAGGCGTAAGGTATCTTGATAACTTTTTAATCTCAGTGATTTCCATGAAAATGACTTAGATTTTGGATCAGGATGATGAAATTCGAAAGCAGGAAGTATTGTTATACTTTTTTTACAAATTGAGCATTCTCCGTTATAATCCTCTGTAATGATTTTAAGTTTTTTCTTAAGGTTATTTATTAAATACAAGTCTTTACGACATTCCTCACAAATTGATCTAAGGCGTTCCTGTCTTTTGCTAAAGTTGTCATGAGTTTTAAGTTGATGGCAAATACCACATTCTTTTCTAACACCGTCATTAATTAATTTCTGTCGGGTCTTCCTTACCATTTTTTTTATTTCTCATTTATTTCTTTTGTTAAATTAGAAAATTGAGAGTAATTTCACCCATGAATTATTTGAATTCAAATTTTATATTTAGTATTACTTTATATAATATATTATTTAGAGTCAATTAGTTTTTCGATAAAACTATATAAATTTATTGCTAAAAGAGATTATCAAAAATCTTTCTTTAGATAGTGAATTTTAAAAGGCTCGTGGCCTAGTATGGATAGGGCGGCAGCCTCCTAAGCTGAAGGTCGAGGGTTCGAATCCCTCCGAGCCTGCCATTTATTTTTTAAACTTTATAAGGTATTAATATTTCTTAAAAGTAATGAGAGAAAACCATGTTACCCGCTTGTCTTATTTGGGAGTACCAATAAAACCTCAATTTCCCGATTTTATATGGAAGTTTATTACAAAAGTAGTTAGATATGGATCGATTCCTTTTGTGAAGATAATAGGAATGATACTCGGAGTGGGATTTGGGAAAGATGGAATCAAAAGATATCCCGAAACTTTTATAGAACTGAAGGACGGAGTAAAGTTGGCTACAGATATATATGTCCCTAAAAAAATATTCAAAAGTAAAAGCATATGTCCAACAATTTTGATAAGATTACCTTATTGGAAAGATATGTTTAGTTTTGTAGGGTATGGTTATGCAGCACATGGATTTGTCACAGTAATACAAGACATTCGAGGAACAGGTCATTCAAATGGATTTAATTATTATTTGTTTACTGAAAGACAGGATGGATTAGAAACATTGAAATGGATTTCTAAACAATATTGGTATAATGGTAAAATAGGGATGGTTGGTGCAAGTTATTTTGGTATAACTCAACTTGCATTATCTTGGGATAACAAATATTTAACTTGTATAACGCCGGCTATTACTTCGACATTAAATTTGTGGAAAAATAATGGTGGTTTACAAATTCATTCCCTTACAACATCGATATATAGAATAATGGTAAATATCGTTTCACATCGTGAAATTCCACAGGTACAAACGCTTACAAATTTAATGTATGAGAGATTTTTAAACCCAAAGTATGCGTTGTTTAATGACCCAATTAAAAAAATAAGTCGGATTAGCCTATCACAATTAAAAGGTAAATCGATAAAAGAAATCCAAGACCTTTTAGTTGCCTATTATAATGTTAAGAATTTTGATCCTTCTAAACGTAGTTATGATGTATATTTCAAGTTTCTAAATGATTTTCTGATTACACGAGGATTGGACAAAGATACTTTAAAGATGTCTGGATTTTTAGAGATGAACACAGCGGAATTGTCACAACCAGTGTATATGGTAGCAGGATGGCAAGATATGTTTCTTGAAAAACAATTAAAAGACTATCTAGAAATTAAAGAAAAGGCCACTGGAGATGTAAGAAACTATTCAAAACTTAAAATAGGTTCATGGGCACATGGTGCACCAGGGCACCCTGAAAGCAAAATAATGAATGGTGGCATGCTTAGTTTCTTTAGAGATTTTTTAAATATCGAATGGAATAAATACTGGTTGATGGATAAGAAAGATGCGTTTCCAGATATAAACAAACCATCTATTAAATATTGGGTAACAGGAAGAAATCAGTGGAGATATACAGAGACTTGGCCACCTAAAAATATAGAATATCAGAACTTATATATTCACTCCAATGGAAGAGCAAATAGCATAAAAGGTGATGGTATATTAAATTTTGAGGAACCTAATAATGAAACAGAAGATAGTTATACATTTAATCCAATGGATCCTGTTATTACTAATGGTGGAAGGAATTTACTTATAATAAAGGGAGCTCAAAATCAGAAAGATGCAGAAAAAAGAAAAGATGTATTAATATATACAACTAAACTGTTAGATAAAGGATTAGAATTAACTGGTAAGGTAAAGATGGTATTATATGCTTCTTCTTCGGCAAAAGACACAGATTTTATGGTCAAATTAGTAGATGTTTATCCTCGAGGGAAAGCATTAAATGTCTTAGATGCAGGCATTCGAGCTAGGTATAGAGATGGTGATGATAATCCTTCTCTGATTGAACCGGGAAAAGTATACAGGTATGAAATTGATTTAGGAAATACATCAATTTACTTTAAAAAAAATCATCGGATACGAATAGAAATATCATCAAGTAATTTTCCGAGATTTGATATTAACTCTAATCTAGGAGGAGAAGATAAGTCCGGAGATTATCTTATTGCTGAGCAACAGATTTATCACTCAAAGGAGTATCCAAGTCGTGTTATAATCCCTGTTTTTAAGTAAACAATATAAACCTAAGCTATTCAGATCACTTTTTCATAATATAATTTTAGCTTTAAGCCAAATTTTTGAATAATCTCTTCTAAAGAGCTGTTAAGGTCAAGAACTCCAATCATCTTGCCTTCATCATTACTAAGATATGTATCCTTTTGTTTTAGTTTTAAATCCTTTAACAAGGAACTATATATGTCATGAAATTCTTTTCTCAAATTCTCTTTAGATATTTTTATTCTTATTATATCTCCACTTTGTATAATTTTGATGGATAAATAATTAATATCTTTATTAAGTGAGTTAACCATGTCTTTCAAGAAATGATAAATCTAGGCGTCTATTAAATTTATTATTCATATGATCCATTTGTACTAAAAAATGACTTAAATGTTAAAAACTCTCAGAAAGCTAATTCTTCGTTATTTCAGTTAGTACATAACGACATTGTTAAATAAAATAGAATCACTATTATTATTCGCCTAAAAAATAGAGGTGAAAAATTTGCCAAAAAGAATATTAAGAGTTAATATGAATACCCTTGAAGCCAAATATGAGGATCTCCCGGAAGATTATGCTGCTTTAGGTGGACGTGGCATGACATCAACCATAGTTAATAAAGAAGTACCACCCACATGTAATCCATTAGGGCCGCATAATAAGTTAGTATTTGCACCAGGAATTGTCACTGGTACCGCTGCTCCATCGAGCGGTAGACTTTCTGTTGGAGGGAAATCACCATTAACTGGAGGTATAAAGGAAGCTAATGCGGGAACTCCATTTGCTCAAATGTTAGCGAGGATGCGTATAGGGGCAATAATTGTAGAAGGAAAACATGAAGGGGAAGATTATTATCTTCTCAAAGTTACAATGGATGGTGGAGAATTCATGAATGCTAATAAATGGTCTGGAAAAGGATTGTACGGTGTGTATAAGGATCTCTTCAAAGAATTTGGAGATAAAGTAGGAATATGTAGTGTTGGAATCGCTGCTGAACTCCTTGGAGCTATGTCAGGAGTTTGTTTTAATGATCCCGAAGGATTACCTAGTAGGTATGCTGGAAGAGGAGGTTTAGGGGCTGTTATGGCATCAAAAGGCTTAAAGTTCATTGTAGTTGATGAATCTGGCGCTCCAGGAGTAGAAATTGCTAATCAAGAAGTTTTTAAAGCAGGTATAAAAAAATTAAGAGATGCACTTACTACTCATGATGTTACAAAACCAGAAGGCGCTCTTAATTCATATGGTACATCAGTATTAGTAAATATAATTAACGAAGCTGGAGGTTTACCTCAGAGAAACTTTTCTGCCGGTCAAGATGACAGAGCTGAAAAGATTTCTGGTGAAGCAAAGGCAGAAATAATTAAAAATAGAGGCGGATCGAGACCCCACTTTTGTAATCCTGGTTGTATTATACAGTGTTCTGAAATATGGGTAAAACCCGGTGGAGAAGATCCAGTAGGAGTTCTTGAATATGAAAGTGTTTGGGCACTAGGAGCAAATTGTGGTATCTATGATTTAGATGATATTGGGGAGTTAAATCGTGCCTGTAATGATCTGGGATGTGATACTATCGAAGCCGGGGATACACTCGCAGTAGCAATGGAAGGCGGTTTAGCTGACTTTGGGGATGGAAAAGCTGCTCTAAAACTCATGGATGAAATTCGAAAGAAAACTCCAACGGGTAAAATTTTAGCCAATGGAACGGAAATAACTGGTAAGGTTCTAGGAGTTACAAGGATACCTACCTGTAAAGGCCAAGGATTCCCCGCATATGACCCTAGAGCAATAAAGGGAATAGGGGTCACATATGCTACAACCCCCATGGGTGCTGATCATACTGCTGGTTATGCTATTGCCCCAGAAATCTTAGGAGTTGGAGGAGAACTAGACCCTTTGAGTCCTGAAAAAGCAGAAGTCTCTCGCAATCTACAATTAGCTACTGCTGCTGTTGATGCAACAGGTTACTGTCTTTTCATAGCATTTGCAGTACTCGATATCCCTGAA
>JBHLLI010000053.1:0-26100 GCA_048885765.1 Candidatus Hermodarchaeota archaeon | reverse complement strand
CTCTTACACTTATAATATTATAGGATCAATTCCCATTGTTCTTCCGTTAAGTTTTGCCCCCATATAAGGTGAGATTTCGATTCAACCAATTTAAATCCATTCTTTTCATATAATCTACGAGCATTTATAAGATCACTAAATGTACCTAAAATAACTTTTTGATAACCTCGGTTTTTACAGAAAGTAAGTGCTTCCTGCATTAATTTCGTTCCAATTCCTTTATTTCGTAAATGTGGTTCTACAAGAAGCCATCGCAATTGTGCTGTATTGTCATCAATTTTAACAATGGCGATTGAACCAATAATTTCAGTACCTCTCTCAGTAACCCATAATTTCTCTTTGTTTGCATCATAATTTTCTATAAATTTTGCCATATATTTGGCTACATAAGCTTCAAAAGTCTCATCAAGTTGATATTCCATGGCGTAAATAACTCCATGTCGATGAGTAATATATCCAATATCACCTGGTTTGTGAGATCGTATGTTATAGAATACTGTTTTCTCTTTTTCATCTTTCAATATCCTTTCAATAGTTCTCATAGCTTTAACCAGTTGAATTTGATCATAGTTAGATACATCATCCAAGAGTATCTTAATTTGCTCACTAGCTCTATCTTGTAGATCAGAAATAATTCTTCTACCGTTTGTAGTTAAAGAAAGTAATTGTTTACGCATATCTTTTCCTGATCGCTCTTTCTGAACTATATTCTTTTTTTCAAAGTTGCTCAAAATTCGACTTAAATAAGCTGGATCTAAGTTAAGCACTTTACCAATCTCACTTGCAGTCGAAGTTGATAGACGGTTAAGTTCGAACATAATTCTCACTTCAGTTAGAGAAAACATGCTCTTTAATAGAGTTTTATCTAAAAGCCCGAGTAAATTAGTATAGAAACGATTGAAACTTCTTATTTTTTGTATTCGCTCAAAATTTGGTTTCATAACTATTTCATGATATAATAAAACAATAAATAATATAAATCTTGATAAAGTCAACTAAGTACTTGACAATTTCAAATAAATAATGAAATATTCGGTTAAGTTCGAAAATGATTCTCACTTCAGTTAGAGAAAACATATCCTTTAATAGAGTTCTATCTAAAGATCCGAGTAAATTAGTATAGAAACGATTAATATCTCTTATTTTTTGTATTTGCTCAAAATTTTTTTTCATTATTATTTCAAGATCGAGAATTTGACATAGAACGTGATCTAGAGAAATGGCTTACACTAGTTCGAGAGTATGACTCTCCATCACAAGAAGGAATAAAGAATTTGGTTAAAGAATCAGGTAGTGAAAATATTGTTTCACATCTTGTAATTGATAAAGATGGTGAAATAGTAGGTACAACCTTGATTTATAGAAATGAGATTAAACCCAATACTGCAAATCTAGCTCATACTTATGCAAGAAATACTGAGTATCTGAAGAATTTAGCAGTTAAAGTAAAGGAAATTGGTAAGACGGAAAAGATTGATACCTTCTTTATCTGGCTGTTCAGAGACAGACTGAAACTTAGGGAACACTTTGATGAACTCAATTTCAAATATGGTCAACCTAATGCTTCCCTTTTTGAGAAAATAATCGAATAAATTATGCGGACGCGAATTATCGCTGATGATCTTAAATTAAGCAAACCAAACCGGGAGGGGTTTGTTCACTTCTACAAGTGTAGAAAAAGTTCATTCCTCAACTTTATTATCAGCATCATTAATGAAAGACTCTAGCTATTCGATCATCCGACTATAATAAGCTTCAATCCCCATAGAAGTCCAATCTTCAGGATCCTCTTCAAAATAGGTGGGACACCTTTCATGAGATAATACCTGCTCAACAGATAATTTTTCTGAAGCCGAATGTTTAAGAAAAAGTACTAGCTCTTCAAAAAACTCTCTCACTTTTGTAATATGTTCCTTCTTCACAACATCTCCATGACCTACAACAACCCAATCAATATCCATTTTCTCCCATTCTTTTAGACCTCTAATCCAATCATCAAGATTAGTATTATCAAAATGAAAATATTGGGGCATTTTACTAAGCAAGTTATCTCCCGCAAATAATACCTTATCTTTGGGAAAGTAACCATAAATCGATTCAAGACTATGACCACCCATTTGTTTGAAGATAATCTGGTTGTCTTTGTCACCAAGAATTTTTTGTTCTGTTAAAATATCTAGATTCAGTGAGTTATAGTACTTCTTTCTTGTTTCTCCCCATCTATATCTTATCATATTCTCATTCAATGATATGGGAAAATATTGTGAAACAATTATTTGACATCCTTCAAATGGTTTCATCCCTCCTATATGATCTCCGTGAGCATGAGTTAGAACTAGTTTTATATCGTTAATCCCTGTTCTATTTCTCATTTCAAAGAGGAATTTTTCTGCAACTTCATCATTTAAACCTGTATCAATGAATATTAGTTCTGAATTGAGAATAACACAACAACTAGTTACCAAATAGTAATTGTCATCTTGATAAATAAAAATAGAAGGAGTGAGTTCGATTATGGTCATTTATCCTCATCCTTTTCTCCATGAGTTTTTCATTATTATTTCAAAAGCCTCTCGTTTTATTTAAAAATTTTGATCTTATTTTCCTACCATATGCTAAAAAATTGGCTTTTAAAAATATTCTTTTAGATCTATAATCATGATTATTGATCACTGTGATAAAACAATCAGCATAAAAATTGTGTATTTTGGGCCTGCTTTTTCTGGTAAGACTACAACTATAAAGGCTTTGTTTTCTCATTTTGGAAAGGGAGAAGCCCTCCATAGTATTGACTCTACTGTGAATAGGACATTGTTTTTTGATTATGGTACAGTTACCTTCCAAAATGAAGAATGGAAATTAAAACTGCATATTTATACGACAACAGGTCAAGATTTTTATTTTGTAACACGTCCAGTTACATTGCGAGCAGTTGATGGGATAATTTTTGTCGCAGATTCTCAGCAAGAAGTATATGAACGCAATTTAGCATCATGGCAAGAGCTTATCTCATATTTCCGTGAATCGCTTAAAGAAATTCCTATAATTATCGCATTTAACAAGCAAGATTTACGAGATAAATTTAATCCAAGATTTTTTTTAGATGAAATAAAATTTAGAAAAAATGGGAATTCTGAAGTAAGATTTACTATTGCTCTTAGTGGAGAGGGGGTTTTAGATTGCTTTGAAGACATTCTAAGATTAATCCTAGGTAAATACTATAAACATAAGTTAGTTTCCACTGTTAATTGGTTCAACTAGATTTCCTACAAAAAAGTTGATAAGATATTTTAATCTATTCAAATGTTTATATTCAAGTTTTAAGTAGAATACTACGTTTACCAAATTAATTTCGAAATAATATTTTCCTTTAAGAGATAATTGGTTTTTAATGAAGTTTATTGAAGAAACTTGCAAACGATGTGGAACCTGCCTTGTAGAGTGCCCATATATGGAAATCTCGCCGGAGAAAGCTAAAGAAGCAATAGACCACATGATTGAAACAAGAACAGTAAGTGAAATATCAAAAAATTGTTTTGGATGTGGTTGTTGCGATAATATATGCCCTACAAATTCAAATCCTAGTCAACTTTCAAGGGAAATTAATCTTAAGAAAGTAAAGAAACAGGGAATACCACGCTTTTTTGTAATTTCTGAGGAAGTCCCATTTAATTATGCATCTGTCGCTATGCAATACGATACTGAACTCAAGGAAAAAACTCTTCGAGAATATTTAAATCCACCGAGAAGCGAAGAAATGTTCTATCTGGGATGTAGTCTTTCCTACATTCAAACCGATTTAGTCCAAACTAAACTTTTAAACGGCCTACCTAAAATAGGTGGCGCAAAATATTGTTGTGGAGGATATGTATATATGTTCGGTGATGAGGAGTTAATAATCAAAGGAAATTCATTACTAGAGAAGTTCAATGAGCTTGGAGTTAAAAAGTTTATTATGTTCTGTCCCGGGTGCCTTGGAATGATGAAAGGTGTTTATTCAAGACTAATTCCTGAATTTCAAGAGAACATTGAGTTCCAGACCTTTAGTCAATATCTAATCGAAAAATATCACCAAAATGAAATACAATTTACAACAAAAATTAATGAAAGGATTACCTTTCATGATCCGTGTGCTTGGATAGGATTAGATAAAGAAATCTTTGAAGCTCCTCGGGAATTACTCGAAATACTAGGAGCTGAAGTTGTTGAGATGAAACATCACAAGAAAACAGCTCTTTGTTGTGGATCTCCTGTTTCTGATAATAATCAAGAATTATATGAAAAAATCTCTAATATAAGAATTACAGAAGCAGAGGAAGTTAGAGCAGACATAATTGCTGTTAGTTGTACGGGGTGTTTAAGAATTGCAAAACCAGCCCAAAAGAAGAATATAGAGACTTATCATTTATTAGAACTAGCTCAAATAGCAATAGGAGAAAAGCCACCCCACAGAACTATTGAACTTAGAGATAAATTCGATAATTTAGTAGAAAAAACAATAAATGAAAATCCTGACTTACTTAAAGATAAAATTATTGTTAAAAATGGGAAGATTCAAAAAGTTTAACCATTCTCTTGATTCGAAGCTCGTTCAATTAGATTTTTAATCCATTCCATTTTTACTGGATTATGCTTCTCAGCTTCTCTAATCAGTTCTTTAGCTTGATTATTATCTGGATCAAGTTCTAAGGCATAATTACTAAAATCTACAACATTTTCATAGAACTCAAGCTCTTTTGATACTTCTGCTAATTCAAGTAAGGATTTAATATCAGAAGGGTTCTCAAGTACTACATAGTTGAGTTTTTCATTAAGCTCCATATAGCCTTTAATGAATTTTTGAGCTTTTTCGGCTGGATAGATAGGATGTTCATGACCCTCACAAATAATATCAATATCTAGTTTTTGTAATTTTTGCATTGAATTGAGATAGGCCTCTAAATTTCCTCCTTGATTATTTATAACTGTACCTGGAAGATCTCCCGCAAATAAAATGCTTTTTCCCTCCAATTCCAAGAGATAAGCAACTGATCCAGGAGTATGCCCAGGAATATGTATACATCTAAATTCTAGATCTCCAAATTTTAAAAGTTCACCATCTGTTACTATTTTCCTTGTTATTCTAATATTTTTGTTTTTATAATCAGGATATAGTCGTGCTAGATATGGAGCTGATATTTCTTGTTCAATAACTTCAGCATCCAATTCGTGCGCATAAAATATAATATCCTTATTATGCTCTTTTAGCTTGAAACACGCTCCATAATGATCGATATGACCATGCGTTATAAGGCAGTGTTTAATATTTTTAAGAGCAAACCCTTCTTTCTCAATATTTTGAATCGGTTCAAAATTTGTACCCACGTCAATCAATATTAAACCATCTTCACTTTTTGTGTCAACCATATACACACAGCAATCAGGCACACTAAGGTCAAGAGGTTTCACAATATAAACATTATCTACGACCAACTTCAATTAAATCACGATTTAACTTTAAAATATTTGAAGTGAGGATATTTAAAAATGTTTATTTTTGGCTAAAAATTGTGTGAAGATATTAAGACTAAAATTATTTTTTCCAATCTGTTTTTTCAATAGGATACAAATGATCTAAGATTAGTCTAATAGGTAACAAAATCATGCCTCCATAATATGGATTTTCATCGCTTTTACTCTTTACCTCATCGGGAATCTCTTTATATAATGCTCGTGTCTTTTGATAAAACAAGGCTGCATTTTCAGGAGTATAAAAAGCAACTGCATGATAAGAAGATCGTTCTTCTTTAAACATCTTTTTAAAAATGCTAATTACATTCTCTAAATTACCAATATCAATCTCTTTTTCCAATGATTCTAAGAAAACAATCCAGTGTTTTAGAATACTTTGATTTAAAACAGCAAAGGATCTCAGAGTATCAATTTTTGATCTGCAATACTCTTCACTGAATTTTTCTGGTTTTTTTACGTCTGATTCTTTTTCAATCCAGGAATAATATTTCCTATAGATATCACTACGAGATTTTTCTTCACGAGACACTTTTACAAATCCTGCATCCATCATTTTTTGTAAATGTTCATAAATTGTACTTTTGGCTTTACCAATTCTTTTACTTAAATCTAGAATACTCAATTCTCGGTATATAATTAAAAGATTGCATATTTGAAAGCGTGTTTTGGACCGTACAATATCGGTTATCGTTAGTTTCTCAGAATTATTTTTCAAGTAAACACCTTATTTTTTAAAAACTAAATGATAGGTTTTTTAGGAAAAAAACGAATGTTTAAATAATCGTTTTTATTATAATAAAACTATCGTTTGGAATAATATAAATTTTCCTACTAGAAGATAACGAAATATTGATTGAATATGCAAGAAACAGAAATAGAGAAAACAGAATCAGTACCAATTAGTGCCAGTAATCAATCCTTCATGAGTTATATTTTTTTTTGGATTGGTCAGTTAGTTTCATTGTTAGGTTCTTCAATAGTGCAATTTGCCATAATCTGGTGGATCACTTATGAAACAGAAAGTGCTGTTTTTCTATCGATTGCTGCCGTTATTACGTTTCTTCCACAAGTAATTACCATTCCTATCGCGGGTGTATTTGCTGATAAATGGAATCGAAGGATAGCTCTCATTATAATCGACTTTTCACAAGCCTTTTCGACGCTTATCTTAGTATTTATATTTCTTGGAGGCGGTGGGAATGTATGGATTGTTGTGCTATTTAATTGTATTCGTAGTATTTTTCAAGCGTTCCACATGCCCACAGTCGATGCTATCGTCCCGGCTATGGTTTCAAAAGATAAATTGACGCGTATGAATAGTTTCAATAATCTTTTTAGAGGCTTAATCAGATTTGTTGGTCCGATTATCGGTGCCGTAGTAATAGCTTTTTGGTCAATAGAACACATTCTTTGGATTGATGTAATAACGTTTATCATAGCAGTAATTCCCTTGTTATTTATCTCAATACCATCCGTTGAAAGAGATCAAGATAAAGAGGAAGATTATTCATTCATGAACGAATTTAAAGAAGGTATTGGATTATTAAAAACTACACCTGGTTTCCTTATATTAGCTGTTTGGTCGCTTCTAGTTAATTTTCTTTCAGTTCCTTTCGGCACCTTGTTGCCATATTTTGTAAGAGTCACACATTCTGGGACTGAATCACATTTTGCTATGTTGTTGGTGTTTTTACAAGCAGGTTCAATAATTGGAGCGTTAGTTATTTCTATTAAAAAAGACTGGAGAAGGAAAATATTAATTATAATGGGAGGGAGTGCAATAACATTTATAGGTTTTGTAATTGTTGCTTTAGCCCCTACAGGGTTATTTTTAATGATGGGAATAGGGGAATTTATTCGAGGTTTCACTTTAGCTGCTGGACTCCCTGTATACTTTACCATTTTACAAACAGCTGTTCCTCAAGATAAACAAGGCAGGATCTTTTCAATTGATGCAACATTATCTTTTGCTATAATGCCTTTTGGCATGTTAATAGCAGGCCCATTAGCTAATTTGATGGGAATTGTCAATTTCTTTATATTATTGTCAATTTTAGGGATTGCTGTTTGTTTAGGAACCTATTTCCTCACAGGAATAAGAAAAATTAAATATTAAGTCAAAATTTTTAATTTTTATAAAACTCGTCCCTCAGTACTAGAGACTGTCTTAATAGGTCTGAGAACTACGCAGACTCTCTCCACGCTTTTTACATCGGCACGAGCGCGAAATGATTCTATTAAAGCATCCAATTCAATGATTTCTGGAACATTAACTTTTACTAAAACGCCGCATTCCCCTGCAAGAAAATAGACTTCCTCACATTGAGGAAGAATCTGCGCTTCTCTTAGTAACTCTTTTGTTTCAGCCAAACTTTTTGGAATAAGTGTAAGGAACGCAATTATACATCTCTCATCTTCGCGACAAATCTTTATGGTAAATTTTTCAATTACTCCTTCCTCTTGTAGTTTAATAACTCTTTTTCTTACAGTAGATTCAGACAAATTTACTATAGGATCTGCTGCTATTTCATGATATGGTCTTCGAGAATCTTCGAGAAGCATTTCAAGAATTTTCTTATCTTTATCATCCAGATTTTTCATGGTTCTCCTCACTTTTATTTATTTAAAATCAAAAAAATATAAAATTTAATATAAAAAAATCAAAATATATGATTTACTTTACGTATTCAGGATAGTCTCCAAGAAGGGGTGCGAATAATCTTTCGTATTCAACAGCCATGCAGTGAATTCCAGCTGCTTTGGTGGTTTTCTTAATTTCATCTATAAATGGTTTGAAATATTCGATGTTGATTTTATCAATAGCAGCATACTTCGCAGGTTTATTTCCTTTATTGTCTTTTTCTGCCTTTTTAAGCGATTTAAGAAGTTCCTTTGGAACTGAGACACCTGGAATGAAATTATCGAAATACCATGCGATCCCATGAGATTTTAGAGGGAAAACGCCCAATAAAACAGGAACATTGAATTGCTCTAGTTCTTTAAGAAATTCTTTTGCTTGATCGATTTCAAATGCAGTTTGTGTTTGAATAAAATCAACTCCTTGCTCTACCTTTCTACCTACTTTAAAGATTTCAGGTTCCCGTGGATCACTATTAGGATTCGCAACACATCCAAAATTCATCTCAATTTTACCACCTTCAATTTCATTTCCTTCATAATCAGTGCCTTCATCTATCATCATAGAAAGCATTTCTGCAAATTGTGTACTATCGATATCGTATACTGGACGTCCTTTTTTATGGTCCCCTAACGCGGTATGGTCTCCAGTAAGAGTAAGAATATTTTTTAAACCAAGAACTGCTCCTGCAATAACATCACCAAAAAGAGCTACTCGATTTCTATCTCTTACAGTTACTTGCCATACAGCTTCGATATTTGCTTGTTCTTGAACGAGATAACTTGGTACCATTGAAGACATGTAAGCATCGCCTTGCGGACCATCTGTTACATTAGCTGCTACAATCCGACCAGTTTTCTTCATTTCCTTAGCGGAATGGATGATCTCGTCGAGATTCAAGATTTTTTTTGGTTCAAGCTCTCCAGTAAATACAAAATGGCCTGCTTCTATTGCCTTACATAAATTACTATATGCTGGTCTTTTTGCCATTTACTTACTCTCCTCCTTTTTTTCTTCAATATTAGTATAATCTTTATAGATATTACTATAACCAGGACTTGTGGATGTCCTAAAATCTCTTGGCCCTCTGTATTTTTTGAACAGATCAAGCCTATCAAATTCTTTTAATCGCGCCCAGATACGTACCCATGCGCAAGGAATTGTATAGCCACCTACTTCGCACATACCCTCAACCATCCCTCCACACGGACCATTACTGAGATGTTTTGCACACCCTGCACGCGGGCACACCCCACCTGTTTCACCGATTATACAATCCCCACAAGTTTCACATAATTCAATATAGTTATTTTGACTATTGTCTTGAACTCCCCCATACATACTATTTTGAGCAGGGTAAGTTAAAATCTTCGTCAGAACTCTATTCATCATTACAACCCCAAGGCCACACGCTAAAGAAACAATAGCATCAAATTCTTCTTCATAAGGACGGCATGTCGTAGCAGCGATTCGATCATCACATTGTCGTAGGACTGTAATAGCTTTCCATTTTAATTCTTTACCTTCAGTTCTCGCTTTTAATTCTAATAGTTGTCCTAAAAATTTGGCTTCGTTGAGTGATCGAGGAGGTTGACAACAACCGTCACAGCCAGTAATTAAAATTTTATTATAGGACTTTATCAATTCATATATTTCGCTTACATCTTTTTGTTGTGTAATTATCATATTATAATACTCCTTTTTTTCACATTTTTTTTAAAATTTATTTTTTTTATTAGCTTTATAAGTGTTAAAAAATTTTACACATTTTAGGTTGTTAATTTATTAATTAACTTTTTTGGTTTGACGCTTCTGTTTGTTAAACTAAGATCTTGAAGTTCAACTCCTAAAGCTATCGCCATAATTTCCGGTAAGTAAAGAACAGGGATATTTAACTCTTTTCCTGTCTTTCTAGAAATTATTTTTTCCTTTCTATCATATTGAGTAGTACAAGCAGGGCAAACAGCTATTAACGCATCAACTTCTTCTTCAAGTTCGCATAATTCCGTCATCTTGTCTTCCACAAGCTTTTCACCTATTTCTTCTTGTAACCTTGCACAAAATCCACAACATTCGAGTTTATTTGCAAACTCAATCGTTTTTGCTCCAAGTGCTTGAAGAATGATATCTATTTTTTCAGGTTTCTCAGGATGATCAAATTGCATAATCTTACTAGGCCTAACGAGATGGCAGCCATAATGAACAGCGAGAGTTAAATCATCAAGTGGTTTTACTGTTAAAGATTTAAGTTTTTCTAACCAATCTGGTTGACTAAATAGTTCCACAAAATGATACACTTTAGTCTTTCCAGTGTAGCTGTAGTTAATCTTCTTTAATATCCCATCAATTTTTTTGAGATACTCCTCATCTTCTTCTAACAGCACACTTACCGTTTTTAATGTTTCATAGCACCCTGAACAAATTGTAAGTATGTCCAACCCCATTTTTTCAGCGATAGCCAAATTTCTTGCACCTAAAGTGACCCATGTATCGATATTTAATGATTGTAAAGATACTGGTTCGGGGCAACAACTTACACCTTCCATTTCTTTTAATTGTACATCCAAAATACTTGCTACATCTCGAAATGCTTTCTCTAGATGAGGCAACTTTAAAGGTATTGTACATCCTAAATATAATGCAAGTTCCTTCATTATTCATCCTCCTTTTTTTTTGCGAGATCTCCTAATCCCGTTTCTTCTATTATAAATCTAATTTCATCTAGATTGGGTGGTATAAGTTGTGGTAGGCCCATCCTATTTCTTCTCCTATCTATATTGTCCTTTAAACCACCAGTATATGGTACTACAAATCCATTGTCATATATTGTTACAACAGTACTGGAATATTCTTTGGGTATCTTTCCTTCTTTAACACACATGTTTCGAAGAAGGGCAAGAATAAAAGAGTAGTCTACATTCTTTGGACATCGTTCAGTGCATCTATGGCATAATGAACAGGTCCAAATTGCTTGACTCGAAAGAACTTCCTCTTTTAAGCCTAAAAGACAAGATGCAACAACTCTATGAGGTTGCATATCAACGTATTCAGTTACAGTACAACCCGAGCTACATACGCCGCATTGAATGCAGTTTAGAAGCGATTTTGCTCCAACTTTTTTGCTTATTTCATAACGAAAATTGTGGTCTAAATTTTTAGCATCTTTTTTAATCATTTCCACCAATTTTATACACCCTCTTTAGCTTTTTCTTTTTTTTCAATTTTATCACCCCTTTTAGGGAGCGGTCCTAACTCTTTAATCTGATCAACAAATTCAGTGACAACTTGAGAAAATCGCTTTCCTTCAGATGCACTTACCCATTCGAGGCGATATCTGTCAGAATTGATGCCCACACTTTCAAGTATGTCTTTTAGCTCATTATAGCGTTGTAACATATCATAATTACCTTCTAAATAGTGACAATCACCAATATGACATCCCCCAACAAATACACCATCAGCTCCCTCCAGAAATGCTTGTAATATAAAACTTTTTGGTATTCTGCCAGTACACATAACTCTGATTGGTCGAATATTTGTAGGATACTGGAAACGACTTACACCACAAGTATCAGCTCCAGCATAACTACACCAATTACATAAGAATGCCACAATTCTAGGCCTTTCATCTATGTATTCACCTTTAACTGCTTCACGTATCATTGGATATATTTGATTATCTGCAAAATGACTCATCGTAATCGCTCCAGCAGGACATGCAGCAGAACAATCTCCACATCCTTTGCATAAAAGCGGATTAGATTCTGAAACTAAGATGTCATCATCAAAATTTACTCCTATAGCTCCAAAGTTACAAACTTCTTCACATTTTTGGCATGCTATACATAATGCGGGATCTACAACTGAAACAAGGGGCTCATTTTCCACTTCTCCGGATATTAGAGGGATTAAAGCGTGAGCTGCCGCACCTCGACTCTGTGAGATTGAATCTGCTATTCCTTTTGGACCATGACAGGTACCTGCTAAGTATATGCCGGCAGTAGCAAAATCAACAGGCCTTAATTTAACATGGGCTTCCAGAAAAAAACCATTTTGATCCCTGGCACACTTTATCATCTCTCCTAATTTTTGAGTATTATGAGGTATTAATGGAGTTGATAAAACTACTTTATCAGTTTCAATAGTAAGGTCTGTTTGAGTTAAGATATCTTTAACGTTTACATTTAACTTACCATTATTAGGCTCAACAGTAGGATATTCATTAAACCGTATATAGTTTACATTTTCGCGTGCTTTCCAATAATAAGGTTCTTCATCGGTACCAACTCGGATATCTCTATATAAGACATAAATAGTCGAGTTTGGGTATGTTTCTCTTACATATAAAGCATGTCGAATTGACTCAGAACAACAGATTAAAGAGCAATATGTAACTCCATTCCCTCCTTCTGGTTGTCTAGATCCTACACAATGGATAAAAACAATAGTTTCCCCATCCTTAAGATCATTATTTTTGAGTTTTTCAGATAGTTCAAGTTGAGTCATTACATTATCATTTTCACCATAATGATACCATCCGCCGGGTTTATACTCGTATGCACCTGTAGCAGCAATAATTGTACCAATGTTCAAATTAATATCCTTTCCTCCATTATTTTCCTTGATCCGAACTTTAAAATCCCCGATTGAACCTTTAACATCAATAACCTCTGAGTTTAAATAAATGTTAATATTTTTTTGTTCATTAAATTCTTTTAGTTTGGCTTCTAAGAATTCCTTTGAATCAATCCTATCAAAGTTAATTTTATAGATTGAGTTTAATTGACCACCTAATTTATCTTCTTTCTCTACTAAATGCACTTTAAATCCCTTATTGGCAATTTCCAATGCAGCACTCATTCCGGCTATACCTCCACCAACCACCATTGCTTCAGGA
Organism: Candidatus Hermodarchaeota archaeon; assembly: GCA_048885765.1. Taxonomy (GTDB): domain Archaea; phylum Asgardarchaeota; class Lokiarchaeia; order Sigyniarchaeales; family SOKP01; genus Loki-b32. Next base: position 13,054 of record JBHLLI010000053.1, on the reverse strand, counting down.
ATAACCTTACCTTTAATCTTTAACTCAGCTTTTTGTGCTGCTACTCGAGCTACCCCCATTCTTATGAGGTCTTTTGCTTTATCAGTTGCTTTAGGATTATCATCCATGTGAACCCATGAATCTAATTCTCTTATACTTACGAAATTAAATAAATACTCGTTTAAACCTGCTTCTCTAATAGTTTTTTGGAACAATGGCTCGTGAGTTCTTGGTGTACATGCTGCAACGACAACCCTATTTAAATCTAACTCCTCAATTTTTTCCTTTATAATATCTTGAGTTAATTGTGAACAACTGTACTTATTTTCCATGGAATATACAACATTTGGTAGATTTTTTGCGTAATCGACTAGGGAAGGAACATCCATATATCCTGCTATATTAATACCACAGCGACAAATGAATACTCCAATACGAGGATCATCTTTAGGATTTACGGGCTTAAGAGGAGGAAGCTCTACTTTTGTTTCTTCTCCACTTAATGGGACAGCATGACTTGCTGCTAAAGTAGCTGCTCCACCGGCTTTTGCTACTGAATTTGCGATATCATCAGGAGATTGACACGACCCTGTTACATAAATTCCTTCTCTTGTAGAACGTAGATCTTCTGTAGAATCTTTGGTTTTAAAAAAACCTAAATCATTTTGCTCAATTCCCAATATTTTTGCTAATTTTTCAGCATCCTTTCGGGGAGTAACAGCATTTGCAAGGACAACCAAGTCAAATTCACTAACTTCGACTTCCCCTGTATCTAAATTTGCATGTTTTACGTATAGATTATGGTTTTCAGGATTTTCACGAACATCTCCAGGAATTCCTCTATAATATATAAGATTATACTCTTCTTTAGCTCTTTCAATAAATTCTTCTTGGTTCTTTCCTATTACTCTAGTATCATTGAAAAAGATAGTTACCGTTGTATCTGGGGCATGTTCTCTTGTAACAACGCCTTCTTTAGTTTGATACATACAACAGAATTTGGAGCAGTAAGAACAGAGATCCATATTCCTTGAACCAACACAGCTAACAAAGCCAATATTATGCGCATGTTCTTTATCTGAAGGTCGCAATAATTCACCCTCAGTAGGGCCGGATGCACTTAATAAGCGTTCATACTGCATAGCTGTAATTACATTAGGGTATTCCCCATAATGATATCGATCAAGAACACTTGGATCTAATTGATCATAACCTGTAGCACAAATGATAGAAGCTACATTATATTCTACTATTTCATCTTTCATATCCCAATTAATAGCCCCTGCTTCACATTCCTTTTCACAGAGTTTACAAGCGTTTTTTGTTAGGTATAAGCACTTTTCTGCATCAATAACCGCTTTTCTTGGTACTGCCTGTGGAAACGGAATATAAATCGCAGTGCGATTACCCATACCTTCCTCAAATTCTGAAGGTATTTTCTTCATAGGGCATTTCTCCATGCATTGTCCGCAACCTGTACAAACATCCCAATCAACATATCTCGACTTTTTAAGGACTTTTACAGTAAAATTTCCTACTTCACCATTTACTTCTTTTATTTCAGAGTATGCTAGAAGCTCCACGTTAGGGTGTCTAGACACTTCAACCATTTTAGGTGCAAGTATACATATACTACAGTCTAAGGTTGGAAATGTCTTATCTAATTGTGCCATCCTTCCTCCAACTGAAGGTGTTTTTTCTACTAGGATCACTTTATACCCTTGTTCGCCAAGAGATAATGCTGCTTCGATTCCGGAAATTCCACCTCCAATTACCATTATATTACTATTCATAAGTTCTCCTTTTCCTTCAATTTTTTATTAAGATTTTGTTATTAACTATTAATTTGTTAGAAATTATCTATTACTTTTGAAAATTATTTTTAATTTCGATAAGAATTTCAAATATTTTTTAATGATATTGTTTGACAAAATTATTTATAAAGCTTTCTACTTTTGATTGAATCCATAAATTTGAGGAAGTATTATTCCAGAAAAAGTATCTCTTTGATCACTAATTTTAAAAAAGTTATTAATTTTGTGAATTTTTTCATGGAAAAAATACATGTAAAAAAATGACTAATTTCGGAAAAATAGATACTTTTTTGTCTATACTATTTTTATTGAATTTTTTAAAACTCATAATTTCTGGTTAAAAATCTGGCAATAATGAAGTTCTTCAATACAAAGCAAAAACTTGAAATGAGAAATAAGATTTTAATATTAAAACGACAAAATAACTATTAAAAATATTATTGGGAAAATAATTAATTATAATATCTAAGTATTAAAATAATTAATATAATATCTAAGTGAAAGTAAAATCAACTTTCATTTGCATTATTAATAGTGTGGTGAAAAAAATAAAAATATTAGTATCTGGCCCCTTGCAATCGGGAAAATCAAGCTATATAAAAGCTTTAGACAATAATGCATTGAATGTTGAAGCTAAAGGTAAGGATGATAAGTTTTATACAGTTGCAATGGATTTGGGGAGTGTAAAACTAAATGGGTTCGATGTCTTTTTATTTGGAACACCAGGGCTTTTGAGATTTTCCGTTATGAGGAGTATTTGTACTAGTGGTTCGGACGGAATTATATTTTTATTTGATGCTGCTGCTCCAGAGAAAGATGATAGTGCTATTATGATACTAAACTCAATAAGGAAAATACTGCCTCCAAATACTCCAATAGTATATTTAGCAAATAAACAAGATATTAAAGGAGCTCGCCCTCCAGAGGTAATTCGTTCACAAAATTATTTACCAGAAGATAGTAAAATATTTCCAACAAGTACAGAAACTAATTTAAACATAAGAGAATCTGTTACATATTTAGTTAACCATATTTATGAAGAATATTCTTCTTTACTTCAAACACTTCGGAATTACGAGAATAATATTGAAGGTTTAGCAGAAGAATTGAAAAAGGATAAAGTACAGATGCGGGATTTCCTAAATAATTTAGAAATTAAGCGATTTATTGAACTGGACAGAATTAATAAAACCTATAAAGTGAGATCTGGTTTAAAGTATTTAGTTTAAGTTCTTTCTCATAATCTACTATATATATTTAAAATATTAAAGGAGAGATTTCTTCGGTACCAAATTTATCCTTTAATTCTGATAGACTTTTTCTTTGATTATTTAGAATCTTCCAGAAAAAATCAGTTACTCCTTTTTCTTTTTTATACATTGCTTCTATGCGATCTAATTTTTCTAATAACTTTGAAGGTCGTATAGAAAATTGTTCAATATAGTCCTCTTTTTTATAGTCTTTATCGAGATATTCTTTAAATAGTGTCTTTAAATCGGCATAAATTGGTATATATCCAATAGGTGTGATTATTGCCTTAAAATCACTATGAATTCGACCTTCTGCCCAAATCACCCAACATAATTTATCTAGAATACCATTTAAATATTTTCCTTCTTTACTCTTAAGGAAATAATTGGTAGCAAATACTTTTGGAGGATATTTCAACTTTTTCCCAAAATTTTGGTGATTTTTGATATATTTTCCAAGGCTAACGACCATAAAGTCAAGATTAGCCATAGGTTGTTGCATCCTTACTCCTTCTGCACCCAATGTAGCTGACGTAGTTTCTGATTCGATTGAAGCTCCTAGAAAAACTCCATGCTCCCAATCTATACTTTCAACCACAGGTGGCATCGTATCACTATCACGACCTCCATAAAGTATACCATGAACAGGTACTCCCTCAGGATTATGTAGATTCTTATCTGCATTGTCTAATTCTTCTATACCAATTGTATAACGAGCATTTGGGTGCGCATGAGGGATATCTCTCCCCTCACTATCTTTTTTTCCTTTATACCAACTACCTGAAAAATTAATTCCATCATCTGGGGTTTGACGTCCATCCCCAATCCAGTAGCAATTTCCCTCTTTAACAAGTACATTAGAAAATATAGTTTCACGAGGGGTTGTAAGTGCATCAAATATAACAGGATCATCCTTTGCGTTCACATCCTTGATGATTCCAAAAATTCCTTTCTCTATATTAACTGAATGTGCATAGCCATCATCCCAAACTCGAAGATAAGCAATGTCGTCTCCAATTATAGTTTGCCCTGGTAACATAGCAGTACTAGTTTTTCCACAAGCTGATGGAAATGCCCCACAGAAGAAAGAGGTTCGGTTTTTATCTTTCGGATGGATACCCATTATAAAATAATGTTCCGTCAACCAATCTTCATTATTTGCTTTATAAATTCCAAGACGTAAAGCGAGTTTCTTTAATCCAAGTGAATTCCCAGCATACTGATTATTTACTGAAAGCACACGCCCTTCTTTTAAATCGATATACACTCTTCTCTTATCTAAGTTTTTTGTTACAGGGGGATCCCCAGTTAACTCACCTGAAGAATGAACAAAATAGAAGAATTCATCAGATCCATTGAGTTTTTTAAATTCTTCATATCCCGCTCTATAAAGAATATCTTCTGAATGTGCAACATAAAAAGAGTCTGTTATCTGAAGTGCTAGAATAGAAAATTTAGAACTTTTTGGACCTAAGCAAAAAAATCTGATCACACATTCATGATTCTTCATACATCCATCCATTATATCCAAAATTTCTTTTAATCCTCTCTCTCTTTCCATAGTATTTATCCATGGATATAAGTCTAATTCTTCTTCAGGAACTAAAACTTGAGTATTTCCTTTATCTCTAGCTTGATCGTGATTATTCATTGTAAAGAACCCATCATAATGTATAGTATGCCCTTCCAAATTCAGTTTTATTTCTTCGTCAAGTTCTATAGCTCTTTTTCTAACATAATCAATATCTTCTTGAGAATCTGTTATCACCGTGACTTTAGAAGGTGTACAAAGAGAAATAAACTCATTTATAACTTTTAGAACAGATTGATTATTAAGGGCTTTAAGTTTTTCCAGATTATTATTGTCAATTATTTCCATTTTAGGCCAAATTACGAATTATATTATTGAACATTTTAATATATCTTTAAATGTGTATAGTAGAATAATTGAAATTCTTTTAATTTTTCTTTTTTATTTTTCTTGGATTTTTAAGATGATATTGTGTTGTTGATAAAAAAAAGAATAAAAATAGAAAATAAAAAATGAAACTAATTAAAAAAATTATAATCCTTCAGGTCTACTTCCTTTTGCGCTAATAATTCTGTCTACTCTTAAAATTAAAGTAGCTAGCTCGCTTCCAGACTTTATGATATGATTAATTAATTCTGCAGGTTCAACGATTCCCTTTTTAAAATTATCCCCAATAGTATTCGTTATAGTATCAATACCAATCCACTTGTCATCTTCAGTCTTATGAGCTGCTCTTAATTCCGTGAGTTTTTCAATCTCCTCTAAACCAGCGTTTTTTATTAGTGTTTTCGGAATTTCTTCAAGTGCTAGAGCAAATGCATTTACAGCTAATTGTTCTTTTCCACCAATTTGACTCGCATATTCTCGAATTAGTTTAGCGAGTTCTATGTATATTGCTCCTCCACCAGCCACAACTGCTTTTGTATCAAGAATTTTAGCGATAACTGATAGAACATCGTGTAAAGAGACTTCTGCTGTAGTAAGAATCTTGTCAAGCCCACCTTTGAGTAAAATTGAGACAGATTTGGGATTTTTACAGCCTGAAAATAGTGTATATTCATCATCACCAAGCTTTTCGAAATGGACTTTTTCAGCAAAACCTAAGTCATCTTCTGAAAGAGATGATAAATCATCAACTAGTTTTGCTCCTACAGCCTTTAAAATTGATTTATAATCACTTTCTCCGACATTTTTAATAGCTGCGATTCCTTCTCTTGCTAAATATGCACCGAATTTATCTGACACATCACTACTGTTTACAATCAAATTTACACCTAAATTCTTAAAAATTTTTAAGTAATCTGTGAGAATTTTATCTTCTTGGTCAAGAAATTTCTGAATTTCTGCGGGACTTGAGATCCGAACTTGAGCATCGAACTCTGTCTTTTTTACATCCAATTTCCGTCGAATCACTGCGATCTTTGCATCTTTAATGGTGTCTGGCATCATAGAATTTACTTTATCCTTTTGAGTATAGACACCATTAATTAATTCTGTTTCTTTAAGTGATTTTCCTGGAGCTTTAACAATTTTAACATTGCCTACTTTTGAGAATGTTTTTCCGTCATCATCTGTTATATTTTTAATTGCTTTAAATGCTAAATCTGCAAAAAAATCTTTCAAAGAAGAGATATCTTTAGCATTCATAGCAGTTCTAGCAGCATTTTTAAGAATTTCATCATCATCACTAGAGATGTTTACTGCAATCTCTTTGATTATTTTAAGAGCTTTATCAGCTGCGAGTTTATATCCATGTATAATTGGTTTTGGATGGATATCCTGTTCAATCAATTCAAGGGCGTTATTTAATAAAGCAGCAGAAAAAATTACTGCCGATGTAGTTCCATCACCGATGTCATCATCGATAGATTTAGCTACATTTACCATCATGTTTGCTGCAATATTCTCAATGTCTAAATTAGACAAAATCTCAGCCCCGTCATTAGTAATCGTTACGTCTCCCATAGAGTCAACAAGCATTTTTGACATACCTTTAGGTCCTAATGTGGATCTAACCGTTTCTGCAATCGCAACCATTGCTGTGATATTCTGTTTTCGTGCTTCTTTTTCACGAACTTCCTCTGTTCCTTCTTTTAAAATGATTATTGGAACATTGCTCATCTATTTCACTTCTTTAATATAAATTTATATTATTATTTATATAGAAGTGTAAATCATAAAAAATTAAAAAAGTTTTCTTATTTCAATATAGAAGTCTTTATACGATTTTTTAGGTTCTGCTTCCAATTTGGTTTACTCACCGATTATTTTTTATTTGGTTTGTGTAATCCTACTTGAATATTGACTTGGAGTTTAGCATAAATCCAAGCATAGATTTCGAACCTGACAAATTCACCACAAAGACAATCTCGAACAAGCTTCAAAAATAAACATTCAAGAATATATTGATAAATTAGGTTCGATAGGGAAAAAGAAGGAGCTCTAGATTTCCACGAAACTTGAATTTTTGTATTCCTTTAATATCATGTTTGAGTTAGTACGGGTAATATATTCTTTTTGATTAAGATCTCGAATGAATTTGTGGACGTCATCTGATTCTTTGAACCTACAAATCAACGCTGCAGATTGTTCCCCTGTAGTATGAAAGATAGAACAGACTTCAGGTATTTTCGCTAGATCATTTAAAATCTCTTCTGTAAATTTGCCATCACAGTTGATTCTTATAAGAAAGGCTAATTTATACCCCAATTTCTCATTGTTTAAACGTAACGTATATCCCTCAATAACACCATTTTTCTTTAACTTGGAAATTCGGTTATGTATTGTCCCAATTGAAATACCAAGTTGATCTTGTATCTCTCTATAGCTAGTACGAGCATTTCCTTGCAAAGTTCTGAGGATGTCTCTATCAATTTCGTCTAATGCTTTCTCTTTTTTCACTTAGAACAAACCTTAATATATTACTTATATTAAATAAATTTCTCAATATATTGTATTTTGAGAACTATATAAAATTTTAGAAAAATTTTCATTTAGAAGAAATTTCATTGAAAAATTTTTAACACTTATGCATATAAACATTATAAAATTTAGAGTAAATTTATCAAAATTCGTAGTTGAGATGTTGGTATATTCTTTATTTATTGGAAGTTCTTTTACGTATCATTGATTTTAGATCAATTTTTTCTTTCAATAGGAAGTCTTCTAGTGTGTCTTTTGCTTTTTCTCTCTGTTTTTGGTGTTTACTAAGAAAATTATTTACTTTTTCTATTAAATCTTTTTTACAATCTCCGCATAGTAACTCTCCATTCATGCATTTTGATTGAATGTCTCTGATTTCATTATCATCTAAAGTGAACAACATGAAATGATATTTATAAACTGGACAAATTGCTGGGTTTCCACCTTTTTCTCTTTGTAATTTAGCGTTTTTTTGTCCTCCAGTGAAGGCGTTATTAATTTTCTTTTTTACAGCCTCTGGCGTATCTTTTGTAAATATGGCAGTAGACTCAACAGATGAAGACATTTTACCATTTTTTTGAAGACTTGGAAGAAAGACACACTGAATCGATGCAGGTTTGTAATATCCGAGTTTTGGTAAAACATCTCTGGATAAACGAAAATGAGCATCCTGATCTACAGCATGAGGTATCAAACAGGGAATATTTTTCTCTTCTACTATACTTTTTAAGATTGCAGGAACCGTTTGAATACTGGTATAAAAAATTTGGCCTATGTTTGAGCTATTGTCAAATCCAAAGGTTGCTCTTATCGTAGAAAATGTGATTTTCTTTGCTACTTTTAATGCATTTCTGTAGAGTGTTCCAGCAAGATCGAGATCTGAAAATATAAATGTCTTTTTAGGATCGAATCCTAAGGCTATAACATCTAAAGCATTATCAAATCCATAATTATATGTTTCTTCCAACTCATAGGATTGGTTAAATAAGAATTTTTCATCATCAGTCAACTGAAACCATAGTTCAACATCAAATTTTTCTTGTATCCATTGCGTAAAAATCCAAGGTAATAAATGTCCAAGATGGATGTTTCCAGAGGGACCCCTTCCTGTATAAAGGTAAAATGGATTTCCTTTTTTATATTCATCAAGAATCCAATTAAAGTCTCTATGGGCAAAAAATATTTTTCTTCTCAGAAAGGGATGAATCTCATTTGCTATCTCCTTTATATAAAACAAAATCTTTTCATCTATAGATTCTATACCAAACTCTTTAATTAGTTGGTCATAGTCTACCTCACCTTCAATTTCCCATGGAGTTACTATAAAATCAGGCATTTTTGAATCATTAATTTTTTTAAAATATCTTTCATAGGTAAATGATTAATTTTTATTAGATTTTGGGATTTTGAAATTTTATTTTAGATTAATACATAGATAATGTTAATAGATTTTTCACAAACGTTATGAAAAAAGTGATTCTAGAATTCTTTTAAATAAATAGAAAAATCTTCTATATGTTAATCTTTAAAATAAAAATGGGATTAAATAATATCAGTGAAAAATTTATGGAACAGATAATCTCGCGATGTGGTAACTTATGTTCAGAATGCCCTTGGTCTATTTACATGCGAAAAAAAGTCACCAAGGAAGATTGGGAGGCTTATTCTAAAGAAATTAAGAAATATACTGGATATAAGCCAATTAAGTATGAATGGGAAGGGTGTGTAGGGTGTTTAACACCAAATGAAGAATTACCAAAACACCCATTTTATGGTTTCCTGAAAAATTGTCGTACGAGAAAGTGTACAACCTATAATGAAATTAACAATTGTGCTTATTGTGGAAGATTTCCATGTGCGAATACTGTAGCTAGAAATGATTTTACAAAAGAAAAAGTTTCTGAAAAATTGAAAATCAAAGTTGATGACAAAACTTACGAGCGTTATATTAGAATGTTTGATGCCATGACAAATCTTAAGAAAATCCGTAATGATTTGGATAAAAATGAGATTAAAAATCCTAAGCTTGTATCCAAAAAAGCAGACCTTACTAAATTAAAGGGGGAATTTGAAAACAAAAATTATAGTAAAATATATGAGAAGTTTGTTGAAATTGCTAATTCTAATTTAAATATTAAAGGGATCGATACAATTGCTGGTCATGAACAATATTTGGCAAGAAAGGATTTTTTATTAAGATTTATTTGGATGTTCGGGTTATATGGAAAAATTAATGAAAATGACTTAAGAATTGATAGCGCTACCCTATATGAGAATCGGAAACCGATATCGCTACCAAGTAATGCAGAACAATGGGAATTATACTTTAATATTTTAAAACAATTTGGAATACATTGTGAACTGGAGATAAAAGTTGATGAGTTATACACTCCTGGGGGTTACATGAGAGTAAAGACCCCTAAAACTAATAAACCAGCCTATATCATTAAAATGAAAGTTAATCCCGATCTTCAGAAGTGCCAATTTTTCACTATGTTAAATAAATTTTTATCAGAGTTTCAAATTAAAACAGGAAAACGTGCGTATACAAATTTTAAAAAATTAAATTTTAATTCACTATTGAGTTAAGAGTCCCTTTAGTTATTCTTAATAACTAATTGATTTATATTAATTGTTCGACAATTTTAACTAAGTCATCAAGGAAATCTGGGAATTTTTCAAAGAACTTCTCTTTTTGTGGTTCTCTAAGCACTGATGATACGAAAAACAAATCATTTTTTATTTTAGTTCTAAGCAAATAGGAAAAAAGCTTCCCTTCAGTTGAGGCAAAATCAAAATTTCCTTCAATATCTTCCTCGTCAATTCGCTTAAGTAAGAAAAGGTGCTCTTTAATTGATTCTATTAGCTCAACATAGACTTCTGGTTCAATGTCATTGTAATATTCAGAAATAATTATCCCATTACGATCGAATACAATTAGGGCCTGACTATTAAAAATATTCAAGTAATATTCTACAAGCTCTGACAATTGGAAGAACTTCCTGTCAAACACAGAGAGCCCATAGGATACTAGCTGAACAATTGAAATTATGTCATAAATGCTAGACTGCTGAAATAGGATATTGAAATTAGGATAATCATTTAGGATTTTTTCCCGTAACTTTTTAATATCTGCATGGATTTCTGAATTAGCCTTTAATTCTGGATCATATTTATGAAAAGTTATAATTATGGGGACATCCATTTCATTCTCAGAGAAAAACGTTAAAATCGAATTTAGATATTCTAGTGAGTTATCAAATCTCTCTGGATCTTGAATATCAATGACATAGATAAGTAAATCAGTCGCATCGAAATAAACATCTTGAAAATTAATGTAAATCTCACGATATGTTTCTTGACCCCCCATGTCCCAAAAGACACAACGTGCGCTTAAGAAATTCATCTTATGGTATTCTACCCTAATGGTGGGTTTAAGTTGAACAATATCTTTTGCAAAATCATATTTTTTATCTAAGGCTGTTAAGATTGACGTCTTACCTGCGTTATCGAGTCCACTCACAATAATTTTTAAGAGTCCTTCCATTTGATATTCACTTGTCCCATTTAGCTATTTTTGAGTTTAATAAAATAATAGATTTATATTAATTTAAACTTCTGCGAAAGCAAAACTTAGTTTATTAATTTTAATCTTATCGTTAAAGTGTGTATTGATCGTTGTATTATCAAGATCTCATCTAAATAACATTCCTATGTTTTTAATTTCAATTACTGAGGAGAAAATGCTACAAATCCAACAATTATAGAGTAATTTCGATGACATTTATATGATATTTATATTTTTTAAAGCAGATGGACTGATTTTACTCAATAATATAATTTAATTAATGGAAGAGTTGATGTATTTGATAGAAATAGAAAATAAATTTTTAGAAAATTTAGAGTATCAAATTGGTCTAAAAGAAAATACTTACAAGACACTTAAAAAAATCCCTACATTTAGTCAAAAAGTAAAACAATTTGATAAATCAGTTACAGAACTTACTGATAAATTCGAGAGGATTAGGTTACGAGATAAATACCAGATAATTATAACAGAATTGGATAATTTGATAAAAAACGCAAAGCCAAAATAACCAAATACATATTTTTTTTTAAAAATTTCTATATTCCTTATTCTCCTATTATCATGCAGTATAATTTTCTTGATCTCGCTTTATATAATATTATAAGTTTTTGATTGTTCATAAAACTTTAATTCTAGTCCAATAAATCCTCTCATAATTAATATTGAAATATAGGTTCACTAATTCAAGGGAGAGAGATGATTAATTTTGTTTCGTGCTAATTTATTTTTATAGACAAAAAACAATCATTTTTATAGCTTTATGTCCACAATCAGAACACCTTATGGAATCATATATAGAATAACTAATTTAAAAAACGGTAAAGTGTATATAGGTAAGACTATTCAAACATTAAAAAGACGGTGGAGTCAACATATAGCTGATAGTACTCGTGGAAAACAAACATTTTTATGTTTGGCTATAAAAAAATATAAGGCATTAAATTTCAAAATAGAACAAATACATGACTGTAAAAATAAAAAAGATCTTAATGAATCAGAGCAGAATTTTATTAGGAAATATAAATCTAATGCAATGAATTATTCTAATCCTTCATATGGATATAATATGACAGATGGAGGAGAAACTTTTAGAATACTTCGAGGTGAAGAACATCCTCAATTCACCCCAATTGATTTTGTCGATCTTAAAGATTTAATAAATCTTGGTTATACAATAGAAGAGATATCAGATGAATTTAAAGTAGGACATACTGTTATTGAGAATAGAGTAAATGATCTAGGATTTGGTAACATATCTGAAGCAAGGAAAGAGTTAGAAGGTTTAGAAAATTGGAATAAAAAAAGAAGGGATCGCATGAGGATATCTGCTATTGGAAAGATCATAAGCAAAGAAACAAAGGATATATGGAGAAAGCAAAGAAGTGGTTCAAATAACCCAAGATATATTAAAATTGAGAGAGAATATTTGATTGAAGCAATAAAAAAAATAGGTAGAACAACTAAGAGGAATTTTACTTTAATAGATGCAGCAAATTTTTTAGGTATCAGTAAGAATACAGCAATGAGGAAATTTTACCAAATTTTAGATATGTCCTTTCCAGATGCAAAAGAAAAATTCTTTTTTGAACCAGAAATTAAAGATTTGATTAAAAATGGTAAAAATATAAAAGAGATCAGCAAAGTTTTGGGTTTCGGAAAGAATTGGGTAAACAAAAAAATTAGAAGCCTTTGGAATATTAGTTTTAAGGAGGCAAGCCGTTTATTTAGGATCTATCCAAAATATGATAAAGAATTATTTGAAAGTCTAAATTCAGAAGGTTTTTCATTTAGAGATATAGAAAAGAATTTCATTGTAAAAATGATATTAAATCATCCAATATCCGAACTTACTGAAATATTAGAAATTGGACATGACAAAATTTATTCAATTTTAAAAAATGTTACAGGTTTTCAAAAGCTTACCAACGCTAGAAAATTTTTTAGAAATATGAAAACCTTATGATTATTG